>JBDTMS010000203.1:0-7044 GCA_039934195.1 Betaproteobacteria bacterium | reverse complement strand
ACCGCGCAGCGCGCGCCGTTTTGCCACCGCTGTGGACGCAGCGTACGCCCCGCGCGCACGTGGCCGACGATGTTGCGCCATTGCGTTTCGCTCCACTGCCACGGCTCGAGGGCGCTCTCGTTGCGCGGCGCGCGGAGCGCCGAGGCGCGTTTGGAAACTGCCGATCCATGTGCCTTGTCGAGCGTCATCGCGGCACTTCTCCCAGCACCGTGCAGCGGCGCACGACGCGACGGTCCGCCGCGGCGTCATACGGTGTCGCGCGATGCATCACGCAACGGTTGTCCCACACGATCAGATCGCCCGGCGTCCAGCGATGCTCGTAGGTGAGATCGGCATGCACAGCCAGGGCGTTCAATTCTTCGATCAGCACTCTGCCTGCGTCGTACTCCATGTCCAGGATGTATTCCGCGTGATCGCCGAGATAGATGCAGCGCCGTCCCGTTTCCGGATGCGTTCGCACCACCGGATGATTGACCGGCGGCACCGCTTTGCGTTGTGCTTCGGTCATCGGCGCTTCGCCATGGCGCCGAGTGCGCGAGAAATCGAGACTGTGCACGGCGCGCAGATTTTCGATGCGGTGACGCCACGCCGTGCCCAGACGATCGTAGGCACCGTACATGTCGCAGAAATGCGTTTCGCCGCCAGCGTCGGACACGACCTCGCCGTAGATGATCGTCGCCTGCGCGGTGACCGGCTGCCACGAGCCGTCGGTGTGCCAGACCAGAGTGCCTTTGTCGGGATGCTGACCGTTCGGATTGCCGTTCGCATCGAGATTGGACAGACGATACAGCTCGGGGTAGCCATCGGCGTGATACTGATTCATCACGTGGATCTGCACTTCGCCGAATTGCCGCGCAAACGCGACCTGCTTTCCCGCCGGTAAATCCTGTCCTGGAAACAGCAACACCTGATGATCGAGCAAGGCCCGATAGATTGCGCGAAATAGACCGGTGTCGACACCGCGTGCCAAATCGACATTTACAATTCGCGCGCCGATCGCCTCCGTCAGCGGCTGCGGTTGCAGCCCAGCCGGTGGTTGCGTCATCGCGGCACGCCGTCTCGTTTCTGTATTGCTGTTCATCTTCAGTCTCTCTTCACCCCGAGCTCGCGATAGAGCTGATCGACCAGCGCACGCAGCTCGGTGATTTCATCGCGCATCTGCGCAACGTTGGCCTTCAGGGTAGCCAGCTCGCCGCTCGATACGCCAGCGTTGTTGTCCGATGCATCCGTTGCCGGCGCCGTGTCGCCTGCGACCGGGCCACCAAGCAGATGCGCCCAGCGCGCCTCGCGCGAGCCGGGTTGCTTGGCCAGTTTTACCACGAGCACGCCGGCTGAGCGCGTCGCCATATCTTCCAAGTAACCTTCGACCGAGGAAATGTCGGCAAATTTATACAAACGATCGCACGCCAGCCGCAGCTCGCCGGCCGTCAATGGGCCGCGCAGCATCAGCACCGCCAGCAGCGCGGTCATCGCCTGACCCAGTGTGAGCACTTTCGGCACGTTGTGCGCGAAGCGCAGTACGCGTCCAGACGCACCGTAGCTCTCGATCGCCAGATTGAGATGCTTGAGCGAATCGAGCGCGATCTGCAACTCGTCATCGGTGGCGTTCATCACCGGACTGCGGCTGGTCTTCTGATTGCAGCCTGCCAGAATCGCGTTCAGCGTGAGCGGATAGTAGTCAGGCGTGGTGAGCTGCTTTTCTACGAGAACCCCGAGCACGCGCGTTTCTACCGGGGACAACAGGGGCAGCGCTGAAGCGTTCATCGTATCGATTCTCGGTCCTAGCTCGGAGTGAAAGCCGCTGCGGGCCCAGATACAGCTGACGGCCCAGCTAGATTAATCTGCCAAATTGCCGGTAAGCCAAATTGCCGGGTTAGCCAAATTGTCGGTTAGAAATGCGGCTCGATCGCCTACACGCAGCCTGACTCCCACCTGGGATTGCAAGCGTCACTGCATGGCGTGCATATTCTGCACGGACGCAAATCATAGCGTTTCTATATGCCTGATTCCACTGGGCGTAGTATGGGCATGCTATCTGCGACTCTGCGGCAGTCCACCTGGTGAATTCCGACCCGTGAACGGGACTAAGAACGCAACGGCTAGAGCATAGGAGAAAAGCGATGAGAAAACTGTTTGCGATGGTACTGGCGGTGATGCTGGGCCTCAGCGTAGCGGGTATCAGCCTAGCCGCCGAGAAGGAAAAGCCCAACTCGGACACCTCGACGCCGCGCGCGCAACCGCCCGAGGGCAGCGCCGCGACCACCAGCACGCCGGGCGGCGATCTGACCGAGAAAGAGCAGGCATATCTCTCGGACTTGAAGAAATGCGAGAATCTCGGCGACGCTGAAAAGCGCCGCTGCGTCGACCAGCTGCGAAACGAACACGGACAGAATTAGCACCGCGCAATCGCTTACCTAGCGGAAGCGCGCAGCTTCCGCTTTTTTTTGCCTGCGACCGGGTTTTTGTTTCTGGAAAACCGATTTTTCCGGCGTGTTCCGGGTGAACCAGCAGCGGCCCGATGTCGTCCATTACTTTAATGTCGTGCACTACTCTACAGGGAGGGCGCAAGTGAGGGTATCGAGTGTGTTCAGCCGGTATGGGGCAATCGCTGCATTCGTGTGGTGTGCGAGCGTGGCGGCAGCCGATAGCGGTTCGGCGCAGGGTGGCGCGCCGGACCATGTTTCGATTACTTGGCTATCGGTCACCAACATCTATTACGAGCTCGGTCCGCTGCACGTGCTCACCGATGGCTACGTTACGCGCATTCCCCGCGCTGAATTCTTCGGCGGTGGCGGCGGCTTCGCGTTTACGCATCATCCGCACACGCCCGACGTTGCCGCGGTCACACGCGTGATGAACGCACTCGGCGGACCGCAATCGGTCGATCTGTTATTCACCGGTCACAGTCACTGGGATCATTCGTTCGACACGGCCACCTGGGCGAAGCTGACCGGCGCGCCGATCCTCGGATCGAAGACGACGTGTTTGGAAGCCATCGCGCAAGGCATACCCATCGCGCGTTGCCAGGCGCTGTATGGCGGTGAGACCATCGAGCTGTCGCCCGGCGTGACCGTGCGCGTGGTGCGTTGGAATCATAGCGGCGATCTCAACAATCCGGAGCAGCACAACCCAGTCGAGTTGTGCCACGAGCCTAAACTGGACGCGAGCGGCGGTTTGCACGCCGGCGTCGCGGAAGATTTTCCCAACGGTGGGGGCAACCGCGCGTATCTATTCACGGTGGATGGACCGCAAGGCCGCTTTAGCTGGTTCTATCAAAATTCGGCCAGTCCCGCCGATCTGAGCGTGTCGATCATCGTCGACGGCACCGACTACGGCGCACCACTGGAAAATCTCAAAGCCGCGATGCGCGACGCCGAGCTCGATCACGTCGATCTGTGGATCGGCACCGGCGGGCTCGCGGTTGCGCAGCTCGTCGCACCCGTCGTAAAACCGCGTGCCTACCTTCCGGTACATTGGGACGATTTCTTCGCGCCGTTCGAAGCCGGTGTGACCAAACCGTTCTCCGATCCAGCGCTGGAAAAATTCCTGGCCGACGGCAAGGTCAAGCTAGTCAGACCCGAACAGTACCTCGACCGCTGGCGGCTCGACGTAAACGGGATCGCATCCGAGCCCAACAGCGAAGCGCAGCGCGCGCTCGGTTTCGCGAAGAGCGCACGCGCGCCGTCGAGCGATCCGCAGGCTATTGTTCTGAACTGTTCAGCGCGGCATTGAGACTTTACTGAGCAAGCGTTTAGCCTCGGCAGGCAATTCTGGCGAACGCGCGCGCGGTTTGCGTGCCGCGCCGCTGCATTTCAAGGCGACCTCCGCCTGGCAATCGGCGCGAATTGCGCGCTTTCCCACACTCTTATGAGTGTTCGCCTTACATCTTTCGTGCGCGCATTTGGCTAGAGTTGCCGTGCTTGCCAGGCTGCGGAGCGGACGATGAGGTATCGAGATTCCTTCCTCCCCGGTCGGGCCTCGCAGAATCTCCGCATGTCCTGGTGGCACTTGCGTTTGTTTACCGCCGCTCTGCGTTGCTAGCGGCTGACGTTATGTTAATACCTCTCATCGTGAGGACGTTCATGCAGACCATCGCGCGGCACAACATGATTCTCGGCTGCAACATCCAAGTCACAACATCGATCGCCCCGGAAT
This sequence comes from Betaproteobacteria bacterium, assembly GCA_039934195.1. GTDB lineage: Bacteria > Pseudomonadota > Gammaproteobacteria > Burkholderiales > SHXO01 > SHXO01. Next base: position 2,889 of record JBDTMS010000203.1, on the reverse strand, counting down.
GGTGGGCGCGTGCGCTGCAGATCGACATTGAGAAGCCGCAACGTTTGCCGGTAAAAAGGGATCGCCCGCCACTGCACTCGGTCGGCAGCAACGTAATCCACTTACGTTATAGATTTCCTAAGTAGGTTCTCCACTCGCTGGCATCTTGCGCGTTCACGCCGTCAAACACAGCGTAGGATTCCCCGGAAAAGAAAATAGCAGTGGGGAAATTGTCTCGGCGTAAATCGAGGCCTCGGGAAATTGACGTCCCCGGGATTGATCGAAAATCACAAAGATTCGACTTGGTATTTTGCTAGCCTTGGGCGCCGCGACTACCTCCTCGATGGCACAACACGATCCGCTGCCCAATGGCATAAAGGGTGTGCAGGTCGCCGCCGGTGCGACAGACTCGGGCACGACCGGCGCAGGCACCGGCACTGCCGGCACGGGCACAGGTGCCACCACCAGCCCCGCGGGCGGCGATTCGAGCGCACCCGGCACGGCCGGCGCAGGACCCGCGAGAACAGGTGCGACAGACAATACCGGAAACCCTGCTGGTGCTGGAGCGTCGAATACCGGCGCGGGCGGCGTAGATGGCGGTAAAGGCGTCACTGCGGGCACGCTGATAGACGAAACAACGCAGCCGACTATCGGCGCGAATGATCAAGCGAAGGATGAAGGTGCGAATAAGCGCGGCACGCCGGCAAGTGCGTCGCATGGTAAGGATACTGACGCGACCGACACGTCGTCCGGCAAGTCAGCCACGCCAAGGCCCGGGCGATACCAGCAGCGCAAATAAGCCCGGCACGCCGGTCGCGCCCTCGCACCCTGCCAATACTAACGCAATGGGAACTTCTTCCGGCACATCGAACGCCGGTAAAGCGCGCTGAAGCGGATAGGTTCTAGAAAAAGGGCCACCGGCAGGCTGGCCCTGTTTCATTCGCAGAGCTTGTAAGCGCGCCCGCGAAGTCAGCGCACGCCGATCAGCGCACAACGCCAGCGCTCAATAGCGCCAACTGCTCTGCTCCGGAATTGAATTCACCGCACCGTGCTCAGGAACGCGCTTACGCGATGTCTACAAAGCTATATTGCTGAACATGCATCGCGCCCGCTGTGCGACGCGACTCACTTCTTGGGCTAATTCGCCACGGAGCTCGCCAGCACTTCGATACGAGCACTCTCGCCGGCCACGCGCTCGATGATTTCATCGAGCTCGGTGTCCATCCCCAGCCCAACCAGCGCGGCATTGGTTTCATTGGTTTCGCCGCCGAAACATCCGAGCGGCGTGTTTTTCTCGCGATGAAAGTCGGCGCGCTCATGATTCAACACCGGCTGATGCAGATGATCGGCCAGGAACACGATGCCGGTAGTTGCCGACTCATCCGGCGCAAAACCTTCGTGATGCCGTTCGGCAACGGCGGCCAGCTCCTCGGGCGTACCCCAACGCCGCAGCAGCGCGCCGCCAAGTTGCGTATGTGCGATAACGAAGCTGTCGTATAGCGGCGTGCCGATGCAATAGCCGGCGCGGATGAAGCGCCCCATCGGTGCCGGTTTGATCACGCTTAAAGCCAGTGTGCCGACGTCATGCAACAGACCGGCAGCGTATGCGACGGAGATTCTCACATCGTCGGTGTCCAGACGGTTCGCGATCTCGCGCGAGCAGAATGCCGTGATCAGATATTCCAGCCACAGATCGTGCAGCTGACTCTTATCGGGCACGCTGGCGTTGCCGCGCAGCCATTGCGCCGCGACCTGCGTGAACGCCGCCTCGAACACCGCGTCGACACCCAGTCGGATCACCGCACCGATGACTTCGTAAATCGGCTTGCCGCTGCTGCCGAGCGCTACCGAATTCGCCAGGCCAAGAATGCGGCCGGTCAACACCGGATCGCTCTCGATGATCTGCGTCAGCTCGATGGTGGCCGCGCTCTGATCGCCGGCCAAGTCCAATAGACGGCCGGCGAGCGGCGACAGCGCCGGCAAGATAGTCGGGTCGCCGGCGAGCTCGCTCCAGCTATCGAACAAGCCCGCGAGTGTGTCCTCGTCCGACGCCGGCAGCGACTCGAACGGCGCGATGCTGCGCGCCAAAACCGAACCGAGTTGATCCATCGCCATGACATTCCCCTTGAAAGTTGCAGTTTCCGAAAACCGGTCGCAGCGCATAGCGCCCGCGCCATAGTTCCGTGTGGTTGCGCCATCCGCGCTGCGTGGATTCGGCTACCCGGGCGCCCGTCGCGCATGGCGTGTCGTCTCGACTTGCCGCCTGCGCTATGCCACCATGTAATCGGCTTTATCGGGCGTTACTAAAGCCGCGCCGATTCGCCTGTACTTGCTTGATGGGCCCCGGCGGTGTTTAGTGCGGGACGGATTTCCAGGCTGTCGATTGCGCTAGCCCAACGCCAATCGACCGCCGATGGTCGGCCCCTTGCTATCGATGAATCTGTTGCCGGCACAAGGCATTAACCAGGCGAGGCCAGAGCCTGCAATGTCCCGCATGCCGCACCGGCTCGCCTGCACAAGCGACATTTCATCCACCGAAATCACCCATCGTCGATGACCGATTCAAGAATCGCGGGCATGCTGTTCGTGCTTTGCGCAGCGAGCTTTGCCGTCACTTCATCGGGTTCTGCGACTGCACCGTTCCTACAGGCGATCTCGGACGATCTCGCCACAACGCTCCCCGCCATCGCCAACCTGTTCGCCGTGCAGGCAATCACCTGGGGGCTCGCGGCATTGGTAGCCGGCGCGTTTGTGGCGGAGCGATTCGGGCGGCGCAGCGTGCTCGTCGTTGCAGTCTTGTGCCTCGGCGGGACGCGGTTGGGATTCGCCGCTTCGCACAGCTATCAAGCCGTCGTTATCTGGCAGCTCGTCTCCGGCGTATGCGGTGGCGCGTTCATGGGCACCGTGTTC
>JBDTMS010000202.1:0-7049 GCA_039934195.1 Betaproteobacteria bacterium | reverse complement strand
TGCCTAGCTGCAAGGGAAGACGCCTGCTGGACTTATCGTCGAGCAGGCGTCGGTTATGGCGATTTGTTCGATGGCCGCATGATGGCTGATTAAAATAAACTCGAACCACCGCAATTGGCCTGCGTGCCACTCAACGCCCATGTGACGGCTGCGGGTGGCGTACCAGCGACACAAGCGACGGTAGGGGCAGTGCCCGTGCCACCAGCTGAATATAGTGAAAACTGGAAGCCACCAGCGTATGGAAGACCGTCATCGATCTTGCGATCGACTTCCGACACAATTTCTACCGGAACTTGTGCTCCGGTCTTCAAGTTATGCTTTGCCGTAAGCGGAGTGGCTGTTGTTCCTGTGCCGTATACCCCGTCATATGCGAGTTCAAGATAGGAGCTGTACGGATTTTTGGGATTGGTCGCATCTGAAGGAGCAGTCTCAGCGGTATAGGTATAGTTGCCGTTTAGGAAACCCGCTGCGGTGAGATGATTCCAGGCAATTAGCTCCTCATGTATGGTCCCCGTCGACGTCGCAGGGTTCTCAACCCGGCCGTTGCCGTTGCCAACTGGGCAAGTGATACTGGTACCACAATTCAGGTTTTTATCGGCCGCGGCATAGTCGCCCGGCAGTGCACGGTAGCGATCTTGGAATCCGAAAAACGCGGCCTTGATGCCGTCCTGCTGCGAAATCAGATTGCGCACGCGCGCGCCGGTAATCAACTCCTGTCCCTTCAGTACGCCACCCAGCAGCAGGCCTATGATGACCAGTACGATGGCGATTTCAATCAAGGTGAATCCTGATGCATTGCGTTTCATGGCGTACTCCTCTGTCCCTTCACTTCATCGTTAGAAAAAAATATATCTCAACAGTCGAATCCGCTCCGGCGATCGACTTGCTCAACTTCCTAAATGCTGACGGCGGCTCCGCAATTTGCGCTGTCACTTTGGATGTTCCAATCGGCATTGAGATCAATCGCGGTCGTGCAGCCCGCCGTGCCGCCCTCGAGGGGCGCCACGCTGGCACTACCCTGGTAAGGCGAAAACTGCAGCGAGCCCTTGTAAGGCTTGCCATCGTCGACTTTCAGATCAAGCTCTGCGAGTAGGGCCACCGGAATCTGCGCACCGCTTTTCAAGTTGTGCCTGAGAGTGCTCGTGCCGTTCATGCCGTAAACACCATCGAATGCGATTTGAAGATAAACCGAGTACGCGTTCTTGATCGCGTTTGCATCTGTCGGTAAAGCTTCACCATCGGTCATTCGATAATTGCCTTTTAAAAACCCTGAGCTCGATAGGTGCGTCCACACGAGCAACTCTTCATGCACTTGATTGCCATTCACCACAGGCTCGTTATCGCGAATCCGACTGTCGCCGTTGCCATGGAGACACGGCGTGCTTCCGCACTCTAGATTCAGCGGCGCTTCCGCATAGTCGCCGGGGAGTGCACGAAAACGATCTTGAAACCCGAGGTACGCCGCGCGTACTTCGTCGAGTTGTCCGGCTACCCGCTTGACCTTCGCACTCGTGATCATTTCATGCCCCTTGACTACAGACGCCAAAATGAACCCGACGATAACCACGACGATCACGATCTCGAGGAGCGTGAATCCCTGTTGTCGACCGGTATGCATTCAATTCCATTGTTGGCTGCCTTGGGGCCTCTATCAGCCAAAAACATGCCAATGAATATCAGGTGGAAAATTAGTGGTTTAGCGGGTAATTGCGGTGAATTACCGAGAATGCCGTACCAGAGAATAGTGGCTTCCTAATGCTGCCTAAAGCAGCTAAGTACTTAATCAGGAAACGTTATTGGTGACCTCCATGGATTGCGACCCGCAGATTCAAGGATTCGGGCGTGCCGTCAATTTCCCGACGGCGATGACGACTTATCGGCGGTGCTCAAGCGGTTTAATTGTTCGATCAGGAAGTGGATTTCATGGGGATCGGTCACGATACCGCCATCGAGGAGGCCCCCCAGCAACACCTTGGCGGTTTCGAGCTCCCCCATATCTTCGTGGAGAAAAATCTGCATTTGGCGCGCCCAGTGCGGGACGTGAGTACCGGTTGCGTAGGTCGAGATAGCCTGCGCATAGTGCAGCGCCAGCGGCAGATCCTTAAGGCGGTGCTTGGCCATGATCGCGACGTGCGCGAGCCAGGGCCAGCGCCGATCGGGATCCCGCAAGAATTCCCGATAGACCAGATCGAACATCCGGCGCTGCTTGTTTTCGTCCGGCACTTCCGCATAGAGCTGGGAGGCCATCATCAGGGGATATTGTCCTTTGGGATCCAAGTCGAGAATCCGCTCCAGCCACGCGCTCACGGTGTTGTAATCAAGGGCAGCGAACGGAATGCTGATACCGGGCTGGTTGTCGAACGCCTGCAGGTACAGCGTCATCATTTGCGCGAATGCGATCGGCTCGCCGACACTCATCACGCGCGCAAGCGCTAGTGGCGGTGGGGGTGATAGTTGATCGGCGCGCGCCTGAGGACGTGGTTGCAGCAGCGAGAATATAAGCTGAGCTGCTAACAGCGTTGGCAGCAGTATCCGAAGCGAACGGGGTACTGAGCCGATGCGGCGTTCGTTCATAGCTCAAAGATTTTTGCGATAGAGATCGAACAGACCGGCAACAAGCAGCAAGCCTGCGTAAATGCAGGTCTGCGCCGCGACCGTGGCAAGCGCGCTTGGCGTGCTACCGTCTACTAACCACGTAGTCGCGGTAAATTGATCGAGATTGGGAAGGCTCCATGCCAATGCATCCACCGCTTGCGCTATAGCACGGTTACTCATGTCGGACTGCGACAAGAGCGGAGATACGCTGAGCAAGCGCACGGCGCTCATGCTGCGCGCGAGTAGGTAAAACGCGAGCACAAAGCTGACGGCAGGCATGATCTGGGCAAACGTCATAACGCAAAATAGAGCCAAGGCGGCAATCAGGACGAGCTCGAATGCGAGACTGATCCCCCACCAAGCCAGGCCGACAACGGGTGCAGCGCTGAGCAACGCGAGTGACCCCGCTAAAGCGATTCCAATACCGATCCCCGCGAACCCGATAAATTTCCCGACGTAATAAACCGCTCGCGGCAAATCGAGCGAGAGCAGAAGATCGACGCCTTTATCGTTGAACTCGCGGGCCATGCTGCTCGCAATGTGCAAGCTCAGAACGATAACCGCGGCGAAGCGTATCGTTGCAGCCAAGAAACCCGTCTGCATGCGAGCGGACTCCGTCACCGAAATATGCTGGACGAACAGACCGCCGGAATACAGCGCGCCGAACAAGATGAGCACTTGCCATAACAGCCGCGTTCGCACTGCTTCTAGCAGCGTGAACCGCGCGATGATGAGAGCCTTGCTTAACATTGTCGCCAACCGAGGTGCAGCCGTTGCTCAATGAAGGTACGCCCGTAGAGGCAAACGCGGTAGAAAGCGGCGCGGCGTTCGGCCGTTCGCGTCAGCGTGTCTTGCGGGTATTGAACAGCGTGCGTCAGCAGGACTGGCTCGCACTGATGTTGTTCGGTCTGCATGTGGCGCTTGTGTTTGGGATTGGCGTGCCGGTGTCGCGCGCGTTTTTGCTGTTCCACTTCGGCTGCTTTCTGCTTTGGCAACCGGTATGGCGAACCGAACAGAAACTGTACGTCGGCCAGGTGATCTTGATCATCGCCGCTGCAACGGTGCTTGTCGTCGCGGAGAGTTGGTGGTTGATGGCGCTGTGGTTGTCGGTGCTGTTCGCCGTGATCGGCGGCGAGGTACCCACGATCAAGAATTTCGGGCAGCGCATCGCCTCGCTGATCGCTGCCGCTTATCTGATTGCCATCCTGCTTATCTGGGTTGTGCCGCATCTGTTCGAAGGCGCTGAGTTCGGCGGCCTGCTCATGAGTGCCGTTCGCTATGGGTTGATTGCGCCGCTCGTAATTATTTTCCTGGTAAAGACGGAACGCACGCGTACCTCGTCGAGCTACTCGGTCGATTTGATCTACAGCCTGCTGCTGTTTCTCATGGTGGTCGTTCTGGTGCTTGGCGCTTTCGTCATTCGGCAAGTCAGTCACGGCGATTACGTCGTGGCGCTGGCGCAGGCGCTGCTGGTCATCGGCGGAATTCTGGTTGCTCTGTCGTGGTTGTGGGATCCGCGGGCAGGATTCGCGGGCATCGGGCATCTGCTCACGCACTACTTCTTGAGCGTCGGCATGCCGTTCGAGCGCTGGATGCACGGTCTCGCCAATCTTGCCGACCGCGAGCGCGATCCCGATCGTTTCCTTGCGCTGGCTGCTGATGAAATGGCTGCATTGCCGTGGGTAGAGGGAATCGAATGGCAGACCGCACAAACTCGGGCCATTGTGGGCAAAGCTTCGCGCTATGGCACGCAGTGCGGATTCGGCGAGGTCAACTTCACGCTGTATACCCGCTGGTCCGCAAGTCCGGCCTTGGTGCTGCATATCCGACTTCTCGGGCGCCTGTTGGCGGATTACTACGAGGCCAAACGCCGGGAGCAGGAGCAGCGGCAGAACGCCTATATGCATGCCATCTACGAGACGGGCTCGCGCCTTACGCATGATGTAAAGAACCTTCTTCAGTCATTGGGCTCATTGTGCGCGGCGGTCGAGTCGGATGCTGCAGGCGATTCGCCGCAGGTGCGTCGCTTGGTGCAGCGGCAACTGCCGCAAATCAGGCAGCGCTTGCAGAGTACGTTGGACAAACTCAACTCGGGCGAGCGTGGACCGCCGCAGGCGTCCAACGCGCTCGCGTGGTGGCGCGAGGTCGAGCAACGCTACGGGCATGAGGACGTGGAATTCGATAACAAGGGCGTCCCCGACAGTGCTGAGATTCCTGTCGATTTGTTCGACCGGGTGATCGATAACTTGCTGCAGAACGCGCTGAATAAGCGGCGCTCATTTCCTGCGCTTCGCATCCTAGCGACACTAGGTTGGGACACTGGGTGTTCTATTATCGTTTGCGACAGCGGTAACGCGATAAGCGAGCAATTAGCGCGACAGTTGTTTAGTGCGCCGGTGGCCTCGATGAATGGTTTCGGCGTTGGGCTGTATCAGTCTGCTCGGCAGGCATCGACTAACGGCTACGCGCTGACTGTGGCCAGCAATATCACTGGCAGAGTCTCGTTCGCGCTTCGCCAGAACGCTTGACTCCAAGCGAAGCTGTTGGTGACATCGGGGCAGTCAAGGCAATTGACCGCTTGCGACAAGCCGACTGATCACGCTGTACCGCGAAATCCACAGTACCAAGTCATCGAACTCTGCGCTCGCTTGATTCGATGCAATTTTGCTTACGAATACGCCGTCGCCATCTAAATTGGCCAACTCGTCTGCTGTCGCAGTGGTAGCAGTTCCGGTGGTCGCTGCGTTTTTACCCAAAGAGTAGACGACGAACACAGCGCCGCCATTGGACAATACGTTGGTCGAGGGGCCACATGGCGTCGGGGCTACTGGGTTGCTCGCACAGATGGACAGATACGCTGTTGCTCCGAGCTGCGGTATACCTGCGTCGTGCATTCCGCCGCTTTTCGTAAACGCATAGGAGACACCGCCGACGGTAGCATTCGTGATTGCATAGCGAATCCGATTTTGCTGCAACCCCCACGAGTCGAGTACAAATCCTTGGCTATCGACGTTGTTCAATCCAAGCGTAGTGCCGGGGACGAAGCCATCGAAAAAATTGGTACAGAATCCTACGCCAGGGGCGCCGGTATAGCTTTCCGTGCCGGACTCGAGGGGCGCGCCAGTGCTGACGGCTGGGCAGGGAAAGCGACCGTTCGCGATTGCGAAGCCGATTAGCGCCTCTTTGATGTCCTCCAACCGCTTCTGCGTTTCTGCGATGTTGCGTTGATCCACTTGCGTGGCAAGCGGCACTAGCAAGCTTCCCAGGAGCAATGTGATGACGAGCACGACCACGGCCAGTTCGAGCAAGGTGAACCCGCTCGCTCCCCTGCGGTTGGTGAAGACGGTAGACATTCGAAGCGTTGCGTGCATCGCTTATTGGTACACCACCACGTCATCGAAGGTCGACGACGCTTGAGCTTGCGTGAAAACGGTGCTGCCCGCCGCGTTAGCACCTTCGAGATACGGCGCGCTCTGCGACAGAAACCGTCTACCTGCGACGATGATGACGACTCGCTTGTCAGCAGCGGAAGGGGAATTGACGGTCAAACAGCTGGCGCACGTTGCTGCGGGTCCGTCGGGGCCGAAATCCTGAGCCAATGCGTAGTACACCTGATCTTTCCAATTCAGCCACCAACCCGAGCTCGGATTGATAGTGCACGCGGCCTCCCACGTATCATCCATGGTGCCGATTGCGCCGCTGGTATTGAAGGGTGCGTCAGGTAGATGGCCGAAGTGCTTGTTCGGCGTACTTGCGTAATTCCCGGGGTTGGCGGTCCAGGGATAGCGGGTTCCATTCGCCAGAGCGTAAGTACTCAGACAATTCAGCGCTTCTACCGCAACACGATGTTCCAGCTGCGGCATCACGTCCGAATATCTCAGCACGATCAAAACGTCATTTGCGACCGCCTTGCCTGCCCCGTCACGCACGGGACCGGCAATGAAGCCATCATCAGTTGTCAGTGGCAACAGGCTGTCGGTGAAATTCGCATTGTCCTCGGCTGAGCCAGGCAGTGCCGCAAGAAGCGGAACGGCGACCGCGTCGACTCGATCCAGATAATTGGCAGGATTGCATAGCGCTGTCAGCGAGCTTGTACACACCGCTGTCTGCTGACACCTAACCATGTTGCTGTCGCCGGTGCAGCTGCGATCTTGTTCGGTACCCGCACCCATTCCCAACAATGGGGCGCCGGGCGACAAGACCACAGCGATCGCTCCGCTCGGCGGAGAGCTGCCACCTGCAGCGTCCGTCCCGTTATTTACGATATTTCCGACGGAATCGCGAACCGTTATGGTCCCGGTCGTCTGGCTGTTCAAACAGCCCGAGAGACCTGCTGCACCACATGCAGTTCGTGTATTATTTTTGAAGTTGAAAGATACAGCGTACCAAAGCCGCTCCCCATAGCCGTCGCGAAGATCAGCCAAGCCCAGCGTTTTCCAAGGCAGACGGCCGAG
>JBDTMS010000201.1:0-7062 GCA_039934195.1 Betaproteobacteria bacterium | reverse complement strand
GTTCTCCGCACGCTCAACGTAGCGCGCCATCCAGAACAAATTGCTAGCGGTGCGGCTCAGCATCATGGCGCTGATCTTATTTTGAAATCATGCCGTGATTGGTCTCGATCGCGCACTGCAGTGACCGTGCTGCCGGTCGAACGACAGGAATTGGGAAGCGTCATTTCGAATCGGGCACCACACGCAAGGTTCGATGCGAAATGTTGCGAATCATCCGACCACCCAGGTATCTTTGGTGCCGCCGCCCTGCGAGGAATTCACCACCAGCGAGCCTTCTTTCAGGGCAACCCGCGTGAGCCCGCCGGGTACCATCACGACGTCTTTGCCGGATAGCACGAACGGGCGCAAATCGATGTGCCGCGGCGCGACGCCCTGCTCGACGAACGTCGGGCAGGTCGACAACGCCAGGGTCGGCTGCGCGATGAACTTGTACGGCGCTTCTTCAATGCGCTGGCGATACGCATCGCGCTCGCGCTGCGAGGCGGTCGGCCCGATCAGCATGCCGTAGCCGCCCGAGCCCTGCGCCTCTTTCACGACCAGCTCGTCGAGGTGCGCCAGCACGTACGCGCAATCGTCCTCGCGTTCGAGCAAATAAGTCGGCACGTTGGCGATGATCGGTTCTTCACCGAGATAGAAACGGATCATGTCCGGCACATACGGATAGACCGACTTGTCGTCGGCCACACCGGTGCCGATTGCGTTGGCCAGAGCAACATGCCCGGCCCGATAGGCCGACACCAGCCCGGGCACGCCGAGCATGGAATCGTTGCGGAACGCCGAAGGATCCAGAAAGGCATCGTCGATGCGGCGATAGATCACGTCGACCGGGCATGGGCCGCGCGTGGTGCGCATGTAAACCTTATTGTCCTTCACGAACAGATCGGCGCCTTCGACCAGCTCGATACCCATCTGCTGCGCGAGGAAAGCGTGCTCGAAATAAGCCGAGTTGAAATGGCCCGGCGTGAGCAGCACAATGGTCGGGTTTTGCACGCCATGGGGTGCGACGCTGCGCAGCATATCCAGCAGCAGATCGGGATAGTGCTCGACCGGCGAGATCGCCTGCTGTGCAAACAATTCGGGCACCAGCCGCATCATCATCTTGCGGTTCTCGAGCATGTACGACACGCCCGAGGGCGTCCGCAGGTTGTCTTCCAGCACATAGTATTCGCCGGCCCCGGCACGTACGAGATCGATCCCGGCAATGTGGGCGTAGATGCCGCCCGGCACGTCGATGCCCTGCATTTCCGGCCGGTACTGCGGATTCTCGAGGATCTTGGCTTCGGGGATCTTGCCCGCCTTGACGATCTCGCGATCGTGATAGACGTCGTGCAGAAACAGATTGAGCGCACGCGCGCGCTGGCGCAGGCCCGCTTGCAGCTCGCGCCATTCCGCGATCGGAATGATGTGTGGCAGCATGTCGAATGGGATCAGCCGCTCCGCGCCGCTGTCCTCACCGTACACCGCGAACGTGATCCCGACGCGATGGAACAACAGATGTGCGGCCTGACGCATCTGTGTGACCCGGTCTTGCGGCGTGATCTCGAGCCAGTGCGCGATCGACGCGTAATGGTCGCGTACGCTGCCATCGCGGGCATACATCTCGTTGTAGCAGCTGTCGGAGAACGACTCCGCAGGCGCTGCGACGGTGGTGATGGCGCTACTGGTCTGCGATTGAGATTGGTATGCCATCGGGAGTCTAGAGATTGGTGAAGATACGAAAGCGGCGCTTGATCATACCGAGCCGATCAAAGCAACGAAGCAACGAGCGGATTCGTATTGCCCGCGCGGTAGACACCGCATCATCGCGCTCATCACGCCGGCCTTACTGCAAGCTTGCCGGCAACCGCGACGAGGCTGCTCGTTACTGCCGCGAGCGACGCTTGATGTCCGGCCTCCTTCAGTGAACCATCGTCGTTGAACGCACCGGCCGCGTGACTCAAGGTGAATTGCGTTGGTAGCACCACCACGCCCAGCGTCGTCAGCACCTGGCGTACGGTGAACAACCCACGAATGCCGCCGAGATTTCCGGGCGATGCTGCCAGCAGTGCCGCGACTTTGCCTTTGAACGCATATGCCGGTGGCTCGTTTGGCTGTGGGCGCGAGATCCAGTCGATGCAGTTCTTCAACACCGCAGTAATCGAGCTGTTGTATTCGGGGCAACTCAACAGAAACGCATCGCTGGACACCATCAAAGCCTTGAGCTCTCCCGCATAGCGTGGCAAGCCTTCGCTCGTTTCGATGTCGCCATCGAATATCGGCATCGGAAAATCGCGCAAGTCGATCAACGTAACTTCGCCGCCGGCCTGCTCTGCTGCCGCGGCGCCGAGGCGGACCAGTTTCTTGTTCCATGATTGCACGCGCAGCGCGCCGGCAAACGCGAGAATTTTCGCAGCGATCATCGTACTAAAACAAACAGCGGAAGCATTGCGACTCCAAGCGGGACGATAGCGCTGCGATCGATTGTACCCTTACGGCGGCCCTCGGCGCGGGTGCGAGCCCCCTCAGAGCGCACCTCTCGAGCGGCTGCCAGCATCCGACGCAACCATCCGACCCGGCGGCGGCTTGGCGCTGCGCGGGTTGCTCGATGTCGCTACGCCGATGCACCGGATTGCCGGCAATTCGATGGCATCTGGAACCAGTCCAGGCGCCCACCTCGATCCCGGGTTCCGGTGCGCTGCGTGCCCGACGCGCACTGGTTGCAAGGCGAAATTGCAAACGACATGCCACGCCGCTCGAGACAATGTCACGGACGCGTCCGGCCTGCGTAGCCCGGAGAACGTTCCGATTCGGTGTTATTCAGTGGGCGCGCCTGCAAGCTGTCGGTGCGCAATCGTGCGATGACGCTCCGCATTGGTGCGGCTGAATAACGCCTCAGCGGGGCCGCAATGATCGGACGGTCGATCGACGTAGCGCGAACGCGTTCTGAGACCGTCGCGCAGGTGCGCCGAACGGTGTCAGTCGTTCAGGCTGAGATTGTTGGCGTACCCACGCAGTTCGACCAGTTGGAGAAACGCGGCCGGTGCGGCCGGCTTGCCGAACAAAAAGCCCTGGCCGTAGTTGCAACCGTATGCATTCAGGAACGAGAGCTGGCTGTCGTCCTCGACGCCTTCGGCAATCACTTTGACCCCGAGGCTGCGCGTGAGTCCGATGATGGCACGTACGATCGCTGCGTCGTTGTAGTCGGTCGTGATATCGCGTACGAACGTCTGATCGATCTTGAGGATATCGAGAGGTAGCCGCTTGAGATAGCTCAGGCTCGAATAGCCGGTGCCGAAGTCATCGATCGAGATGGTGGTACCACTGGATTTGATCCGCTCCAGCGTGGATATCGAGGCTTCCGGATCATGCATGATGGCGCTCTCAGTCAGCTCGAGCTCGAGAAAGCTCGGATGGACGCCATAGTCTGCCATGGTCATCAAAATCAAATCGGCCAAGTTGCGCTGCTGAAACTGGCGCGCGGAAAGATTCACCGCTACCGGGATCGCAATCCCCTGCGCCTGCCACTTGCTCAGCTGCAGGCAAGCCGCATTCAGCACCCAGCGTCCGAGCGGCAGGATGAGGCCCGAATCCTCGGCAATCGGGATGAATTTCGACGGCCCCAACAGTCCCAGAGTCGGATGCTGCCAGCGCACGAGCGCTTCAGCGCCGATGATCAGCCCGGTGGCGAGATCGATTTTCGGCTGGTAATGCAGGCACAACTCATCGCGCTCGATCGCACGGCGCAGCCCGCTTTCGAGCATCGCTTTCTCGCGAATCTGCACATTGAGGCTTTCGGTGAAGTACAGATAGCGATTGCGGCCCGCGTGCTTGGCGCTCGACATCGCCGTGTCCGCGTGCTTGAACAGATCGTCCGGCACGACGCCATCGCGCGGAAATAAGCTGATGCCGATGCTCGCGGAGATGAACATTTCCTGCTCGCCATCGCAGAACGGTTGCTCGAGATCACTCAGCACGCGCTGCGCCACTTCGCCCACGACCTGAATGCCGGCCACGTTGGGCAGCATGATGGTGAACTCGTCGCCACCAAGACGCGCCACCGTGTCGGTATCGCGCAAGCATTTGCCAAGCCGCACTGCAACTTGCTTGAGCAGCGTATCGCCGGTCAGATGTCCGAACGAGTCATTGACGATCTTGAAGCGGTCGAGATCGATGAACATGAGCGCGACCTGGGTACCGTTGCGCCGCGCCTGTGTGATGGCCTGCTCCATCCGATCCTGCATGAGCCGGCGATTGGGCAAACCGGTAAGGCCGTCATGTTGGGCAAGATAATGGGCGCGCGCCTCTGCCCGCTTGCGTTCGGTGACATCACGCGCGGTGAGAACGACACCATGAATTCTTGGATGGTCGAGCAGATTGTTGCCGAGCACTTCAAGGTGGAGCCAGTGGCCGGCCGCATGCCGAAAACGGAATTCGATCGCGCTACCATCGCCAAGGCCTGCCAGCAGCTTTTCGAAACCGCCGCGGATACGTGAGAGATCTTTCGGATGTACTGCATCGAAGGGTACGCGCCCGATCAACGCGCCTGGCGCATACCCGAGCACGCGCGACGCCGATGGCGACTCATACAGTGTGAGTCCCTGTGGATCGTGAACGGTGATGATGTCGTGCGAATGCTGGACCAGCGCGCGAAACGCGTCGTCGTCGAAGCCCACCCCCTCCATGCGGCGCCGGGATTGCACGCGACGCTCTGCCGGCGCCATAGCGTCATTAGCGGCCAACAAAAGCAATGGAGTGCGTCGAGTCACAGGCGAGCTTTGGGCATCGAGGCGCCTTCATTCCGCGATATGGAAGACGCCATACCTCGGATGCCACCATGACAGATCTAAATTATATTTACCTGGAAGTATTCTAGTCGTACTCACCGCGTACGTGTTGCACTTCTCGCAATCCATTTGTTCAATAGTACGCTGTGCGCGCTACCGCACATTTGATTGCGCTCGCTCCGGACTCGACTGTTCAGCGCGGCATGCAAGCAACCATCCGGCGCGCGCAGTAAGAAATCTCAGCGCGCCTAGTCGTCCGCAGACCCAAGTCGTCCGCAGACCCAAGTCGGCCGCGATCCAAGTCTTCCCGATGCGGCGCTGCTCACACGCGCTCGACGATCAGCGCGATGCCTTGTCCCACGCCGATGCACATCGTGCATAGCGCATAGCGGCCGTTGATTCGGTGCAACTGATTTACTGCGGTCGTCACCAGGCGCGCGCCAGAGGCACCCAGCGGATGTCCGAGTGCGATCGCACCGCCATTCGGATTGACGTGCGGCGCATCGTCGGGCAGTTCCAGCGCCCGCGTGACAGCGAGGGCTTGCGCCGCAAACGCTTCGTTCAACTCGATCACGTCCATCTGCGACACGTGCAAGCCTGCGAATGCAAGTGCTTTGCTCGCCGCGGGAACCGGCCCGACGCCCATTATTCGCGGGGCGACGCCGGCGGTTGCCATGCCGACGATTCGCGCCCGCGGCGTCAGCCCGAAGCGGCTTGCGCTCGTCTCGTCTGCAACCAGCAGTGCGCAACTACCATCGTTGATACCGCTAGCATTGCCTGCGGTCACGGTGCCCTCTGCCGTCACGATGCCGGGCAGCTTTGCCAGTCCTTCCGCGGTCGTGTCGGCACGCGGATGCTCATCGATGGAAAACAATTTCGCTTCGCCGCGCTTCTGCGCAACCGCGACCGGGATGATCTCGCTCTGAAAGAAACCGGCCTGCTGGGCTTTCGCGCAACGCTGCTGGCTGCGTAGCGCAAACGCGTCTTGATCCTTGCGCGCGATGTTGAATTCCGCGGCGACGTTCTCCGCCGTTTCCGGCATGGTGTCCACGCCGTACTCACGTTTCATTAGTGGATTTATGAAGCGCCAACCTAGCGTCGTGTCCTCCAGCTTGGCGCTGCGCGCAAATGCCGTGTCGGCTTTTCCCAACACGAACGGTGCGCGCGTCATGCTCTCCACGCCACCGGCAATACCCAGACTGATCTCGCCGGCTTTGATTGCGCGCGCAAGCGTGCCGATCGCATCCATACCCGATCCGCACAGGCGGTTGAGCGTCGCGGCCGGCACCGCATCCGGAATACCCGCGAGCAACAGCGCCATACGCGCCACGTTGCGATTGTCTTCGCCGGCTTGATTTGCGCAACCGAAGATCACTTCATCCAGCCTGCTCCAATCGACACCGCGATTGCGCTCGACCAACGCCAGCAGAGGTAACGCGGCCAGATCGTCGGTGCGAACGGACGCGAGCGCCCCGCCGTAGCGGCCGATCGGGGTCCGCACCGCATCGCATATAAACGCATCGCGCATAGCGCTCTCCACCCTTAAAATTGTTCGATCCAAGTGAGTCGATTTTGCAGCGGGCTCGTCATCGGTTGATGCGCGCGTCATTTGGCGGCATCAGCTTGCCAGGCCGGCTATGATTCAGCCGAGCCCGGATTCAGCCCTGCCGGCCGTCATCTTGCCAAGCCGGGTCTGCCAAGCCGGCCGCGATCTTGACGAATCGTCAGGTCAAACCGCCGGGCCAAATCGTTAGGATAGACGCACATGAAATCGAGCTACGCGACCATCGCGTCTTATCGAACCAAGGATGGCTCCGAGATTCGCGAATTAATGCATCCGGAGCAGCACGGCAACCGCGCACAGAGCCTCGCGGAGGCGATTGTATGGCCTGGCCAGCATACCGCGCTACACCAGCATACGCGGACCGAGGAGCTCTATCACATTACCGCGGGCCGCGGCGTGATGACACTGGGCGATCAGCGTTTTAGCGTGGCAGCCGGGGATACGATCTGCATCGCGCCGGGGACACCGCACTGTCTGTCGAACACAGAAGATGAGCCGCTCAAACTGCTGTGCTGCTGCTCGCCCCCGTACTCGCATACGGACACCGTCTTGCTGCCGGCAGACGAGAGCTGACTGGGCTTAGCGCATCGTTGGTTGCGCAGTATTTGGGCTGGATCGCCACGGTCGGCGCCGGCGATTGCACGAATCGCAACCTGGTCGGCGCCGGCAAATTTGTCACCGGCGAATTCCGGATGGATCGCCGACAGAATCGCGGCTGAAAAATGACTGAAGGTC
>JBDTMS010000200.1:0-7091 GCA_039934195.1 Betaproteobacteria bacterium | reverse complement strand
TTGAGATGATGACGTTGCAGCAACTTGTAGAACTCGGTGCGGTTGCGCTTGGCCAACCGGGCTGCCTGGGTGACGTTGCCATTGGTAATCTTCAGCAGCTTCGCCAGATAATCGCGCTCGAAATCGAAGCGAGCGGATTCGAACGACGATAGATCGCCCATCTCGCCGCGAATCGCCGTCTCGAGCAACCCTGAGGTGATGATCGGGGTTGTGGCGAGCGCGACGGCCTGCTCGACGACGTTGTAGAGTTCTCTTACGTTGCCTGGCCAGGTATGCCGTACCAATACTTCCATCCCATCCTGTGCAAACCCGTTGAGAGTTTTCCCATAACGCGCAGCGAGCGTTTTCAGGAAGTGATTTGCGAGTACCGGAATGTCTTCACGGCGCTGACTCAGTGCGGGCAACGCGAGCGCGACGACATGTAACCGGTAGTACAAGTCTTCGCGGAATGTAGCCGCCTTGATGGATTCTTCCAGGTTGCGATGGGTGGCGGAAATAATCCGGACATCGACCTTCACGGACTGGGTAGACCCGATGGGGCGTACCTCGCGGTCCTGCAGTACGCGAAGCAGCTTTACCTGCAGAGGCAGCGGCATGTCGCCGATCTCATCGAGGAATACTGTTCCGCGTCCAGCGGCCTGAAACAACCCCTTGTAGTCGGATGCCGCGCCGGTAAAGGCGCCTTTGACGTGACCGAACAACTCGGATTCGAGAAGCTGTTCCGGAATAGCGCCGCAGTTCACGGCAACAAACGGCTGTCCCGCTCGTGCGCTCGCTTTGTGAATGGCGCGCGCCAGCATTTCCTTGCCTGCCCCGCTGTCACCGAAGATCATGACGCTTGCATCGCTGCCGGCAACAAGCCGCGCTTTCGCCAGAATGCCTTCCATTTCTGGGCTGCGCGTAATGATGTCCGCTCGCCAGGCTTGCTCGCTCGAGCCAGCGATGGCCTGGGTTCCACCGAATTGAAGCGCTTTCTCGACCTGATCGATGAGCGCCTTGCCATCGAATGGCTTGGTTAGATAACCGAACACGCCGCGTTGGGTAGCGGAGACAGCATCCGGAATAGTCCCGTGAGCAGTGAGAATAATGACAGGCAATGTAGGGTGTTTCTTTTGCAGCGACTCGAACAGCGCCAGACCGTCCATGCCACCCATGCGGAGGTCGGTAATTACAACATCCGGACATGCGACTGCGACTTGGGAGAGCGCTGCTTCAGCGCTTTCTACGGCAGTTATGCCGTAGCCTGCACCTTGCAACCGAATCGAGAGCAGACGTAACAAATCGGGATCGTCATCCACCAAAAGAAGTTTGGCTTTCACTGGGTTCATGGCTTTCTCGCTGGTTTGTTTCGTTCGAGCATTTTGCGCTCAGCGTCGATCAAGGCATCGAGCTTTTGCTTGACCTCTTCATAGCGCCGCGTCTCTTCTCTGACTTTCTGCAACTGCGCTTGAATCTCAGCTTCCCTTTGCTGTTGCTCGATGATCATCGTATGCAGCAGCAGGGCGATCGGACGGAGCTCGGAGGACCGGGTCCTTGGCTCCTTGAGAAAGGAAGATAACATTTCTTGCGCCTGCGCGCTGTCTCGCAGTGGCGCTTGCGGCACGATTCGCAGCAGGACGAGTTGCATCAACGTCAAATCCGAGTACTGCTGGCGAAAGAACCGCAGCGTGCGCTCCTGCTCTCGATTGATTTGCTCCGGCGTGAGCGCGGCGAGATAGCCGTAGTAACCAACCAGGCGATCGACATCGCTGACATGCTGCCGCACGAACGGTGGTTCGGGCTCGACGACGAGCGGTTTCTCAACTGGTTTGGGTTTAGGTATTTCCGCCGGTGCCGGCATTGGCGGGGGCTGTACACATGCGTTGAGTGCAAATGCAATTAGCAGCGCAAACCAGGGTTTATCGCGCCGCATCCTCATCCGCCTTTGGCGTGCGATATCGGCAGACTCACGCGCATGTGCGCACCTGCCGTGCGGTCTTGGATGACCTGCACTCGGCCGCGATGCGCCATGACGTATTCGCGCACAATCGCCAGGCCGAGACCGGTGCCCTTCACCGGACCTTGCGGCTTCGCCGATCCTTGATAGAACGGATCGAACACTTTGTCGCGTTCGCCCACAGCAATGCCCGGGCCTTCGTCGATCACGTCGATGAGCACATGTCCGCCGCTGATCTGAGCGGTGGCGGCAACGACGCCGAACGGCGGCGAGAACTTGACTGCGTTGGAAAGAAGATTGTCGAGGATCACTTCGAGCTTATTTTCGTCCGCTTCGAGCCAGATCCGCGGACATTCTATTTTTAGCTTGATTTCCTTCGCACGCACCGGCAGCCGATGTGCCTCGGCAACGCGGCTCAAGATCGCCGCCAATTCCATGCGCTTGACGTTGAGTCCCGACTTCTGGAATTGAACGGTGTGATAGTTTAGCAAGTCTTCGATGAGTCGCTGCAGCTTAAGCGCGTTCTGTCGCAAGATTCGACAGACTTCCAATTGATCGCCCGACAACGGACCAACCGAACCATCCCCCAGCAACTCCGCACCTTCCCGCACGGCGGACAGCGGCGTCTTCAACTCATGCGAAACCTGCCGCATGAAGCGGGTCTTTTGTTCTTCCAATTCCGCCAATCGCAATCGTACCCAATCGAGCTGACGTCCCAACGCTTCCAGATCGCGCGGTCCTGAAACCGAAACCGTATGGGTGAAATCGCCGTCTCCCAATCGGCGCAGCGCGGCTTCGATCTGTCGGATTGGTTTCAGGATCAGGAACGTCGCACCGACGACCAGGAAGAGCGCAACCGGAACCAGCGCGACGATCTGCCAGTAGATGAAGTCCTGGACTTCCTTCGAGAGCCCCTGCATCGATCCGACTTCGCGCGTGACGATTGCCGCCCCGGTATTGTCGAGCGATCGCGCGAGCGACCCCAACACCTGATAGTGATCGACGACCGCCCCCAGGTGCTTAGGATCGGCTCGCAGCGACGTGAGCTTTCCGAAGATTATGTTTTCGGCTTGGGCGAGCTCGTTGAGCGCCTTTGCCTGTTCGCGCGGGAGAGACAGCGACCGCATGCGTTTGACGGTCGCGATGAAATCTTCGTGGCCGGCTTGATAGCCCTGAAACAGGGTGGGCTCCCCGAGAATCGAATACTGACGTGCGCTGCGTTCCATGCCGGTCAGCTGCTCGATCAGCAAGCGGCTGTTCTGGGTCGCCTGGACGGCGTTAGATACCGCGCGCTGACTCTTCGTGGACAGCTCGTGGACCGAAATAGCATTGTTGACCAGCGCGAAAATAAGCGGCAATACGGCGAGCGAGAAACCCGCCAGGATCAGCATCGGGAAAGATTTTGGATAGAAGCGCCAAACCGGGCGACGGGTTTTGCGCTTCGCATCCGCCCCAGTCTGCATGTCGTTATCCGGGGTCAGCAGAACATCGATTGCCTTTCCTTCCCAGATCTGCCGCACGCGGCTCGTCACGGCCCGAAGTTCAAGGTGACGGTGCCAAGCGCGCCGAAGTCGGCTACGACGCGATCTCGCGGAGACACCGGGATCGGCACGAGACAGGTTCCGGTGGTGACGGTTTGACCTGCACGCAGGGTGATGCCGAGCCGGGACAGTTCGTTCGCCAGCCAAGTGAGCGCCACCCGCGGATCGCCCAGCACATTCGCCCCCTTGCCTTCGTGGCGCACGCTACCTCCGACTGTGCCCACAACGGCATGCTCGACTAGATCGTACGATCGCCAGGGTGCGGCGGCTGCGGTCCCCAAGACGAATTGGTGTGCGCACGCGTTGTCGGCGATCAGTTGCGGCGCGCCGACCTTGGGAAAGTTCTGGTAGCGCGAGTCCGGCACCTCGATGGCGGGATGCAGCGTGCCGACCGCGGCGAGAACCTGCTCCACCGTATACGGCGTTGCCAGCGGCGGAAGATCGTGAGCCATGCGAAACGCGAACTCGGCTTCGACAACACGCATGTGATTCGCGCCGAACGGGAGAATGCCGTTGTCGTGGACGGCGCGCTCGGCTAACAGGCGTCCGGCGATAGGTCCATCGACGCCGATGTGCGTCTGCCCGGCGGTGCTGGTCGCAGCGATCTTCCAGCCGAACAGCGGCTCGCCGCTGCGGCGTTCCAGCAAAGCCTGAATGGCGTAGCCCTCGGCACGTGTCGCCGGTCGCTGTGCCGATGGCAGCGCATCGAGCGTGTGACCGCGCTGCCACGCATTCCACAGCAGCTCCGATGCGGCTCGAATTTGTTCGGCGGTGAGCAACGTTATCTCTCCTTAGGCGCTGGCTTTCACCACGTTGATCAACGGCTCGCCGCGCAACAGCCGATTCATATTTGCCGCAACGGCTTGATTTCGACGCGGCAGTAAGGCGTCCGTCCAGGCGGACACGTGCGGCGTCATGATCACGTTGTGCAATTCTTCAAATGGAAACGAAGACGGCCGCGGACCGTTGGGCTCGCCCTGCGGAGGATAGCGGTACCAGACGTCGATGATCGCGCCGGCAATGCGTTTTTCCTTGAGCGCGCGATACAACGCCGCTTCATCGATGATCGTGCCGCGAGCGACGTTGATGATCACCGCAGACGGGCGCATCCGCCGCAGCGCGTTCTCATCGAACAGCCCGCGTGTTTGCTCGTTTAGCGGCGATGTCACCACGACAAAGTCGGATTCGCCGAGCAGGTCCGAGAAGCGCTGCATGTCCCAGACGGTTTCGACGAATTCATCGTTCTGCTGCGGGCTTCGTGTGCACGCCAAAATGTTCATTCCGAATGCCTTGGCGCGCCGTGCGACTTCGCGGCCGATCCGACCGTAGCCGACGATTCCAACGGTTTTGCCGAACAGCTCGCCGTGGCGGGGACCGCACAAATAGGAACCGGCCCAACTGCCCGCACGAAACTGCGGGTCAAGGTCGCGAATCCGAATCGTCCACTCCAGCATCCCGGCCAGCACATACTCGGCGATGCCGATTTCGTGCTCGAAGCAATTACATACGGCCGTGGAGTTGGCGATCAGCGAAAAGTCGATCTCGTCCGTGCCGGCACCCGGTAGCTGCACCAACTTGAGATGGGCCGCGGCCGGAAGGTTCGATTTCCAGTTCATCGAAACGATCGCATCGGCGCGCGCCAGCGCCCGATCGAATTCAGCCAGGTTGTCCGTGTCGACGACTTCGATACTCCAGGCTGGATCCAAGTAGCGCGACAGCAAACTCAGGCGGCCGTCATCGTCGATTTTCTTGATTAGTAGTAACACAGTGGATAGATCTCTCGTCAGGAATTGAGCTGCAGTGACTTCCGCAACGCCGTAGGCCGTATTTTGCATGGTTGGGCAAGTGAACGCTGAACGCGCTTCGTATGCCGTCACCGCGAAGTTCGCCGCGGGATGGCGTTGCCCACAAAAATAAGGTCGCTCGAAACCGATGCTCCAACGAGACGTTATCCGGCGTCGAGTGCCAATGTCCTCGTTGTCGTTGCGAATGTTGACGTGCCCACGTCGCCCTGACTACATCTCTTAGCGACTAGCTACGGCGGTTGCCTGCGGCAGCGACGAACGCACTGGCTGGCATGGAGCTTCGGCGAAGAGGTGCATTCGGCAATGGTCAGGCGGGGCTCAGCCGGCGAGCCTAGTGCACTCGCGCGCGACCAACAACACGACTGGTGCCGGGAGGGGGAATCGAACCCCCATGGTGTCACCACCGCGGGATTTTGAGTCCCGTGCGTCTACCAATTCCGCCATCCCGGCACGCGATGAGTGCGCGAATTATCCGCGAATTGCACAGCAGCGGCAACGAATCGAGTGAAGTCCGCGCCGCCAGTCCTATAATGGCGCCCCATGCAACTCCGCCAGTTCGCGTTCGACCTTCCGCCAGAGTTGATTGCGCAGTTTCCCCCGGAGGAGCGCGGTCGAAGTCGTCTGCTGCAAGTATCAGCACAGCCGGGCGCGCGGCGCGATCTCGCCTTTCACGATTTGCCGGACCTGTTGTCGAACGGGGACGTTCTGGTGATGAACGATACGCGGGTGATCAAAGCGAGGTTGTTCGGCGAAAAAGCCACCGGTGGAAAAATCGAGCTTCTGGTCGAGCGAATCATCGATGCGCAGCGTGTTCTCGCTCAGGTTCGCGCAAGTCACCCACCGCTGGCGCACTCGACGCTGCGCTTCACTGGCGGCGTTGAGGCTACAGTAATCGGGCGGCAAGACGGCTTTTTCCTGATCGAGTTCGCTGGGAGCATCGCAGCGGCCGATGTGCTCGATCGCATCGGCAAACTCCCGTTGCCACCATATATAGAGCGGCCCGCATCCGAGGCGGATGAATCGCGCTACCAGACCGTATACGCGCGCGAGCCGGGCGCGGTTGCCGCGCCGACCGCGGGCTTGCACTTCGATCGGCCGATGCTCGATCGGCTGCAAGCTCGAGGTGTGGAGCTCGCCTACCTGACGCTGCATGTCGGCGCGGGTACATTTCAGCCGGTGCGAGTCGACGACCTAGACGAGCATCGCATGCACAGCGAACGCTATACATTACCGATCGCAACGGTGACAGCCATCGAGCGCACGCGCGCTCGCGGCGGCCGCGTTGTGGCCGTCGGCACGACGACTTTGCGTGCGCTCGAATCGGCCTCGGGCAGCGGTACTCTGGTCGCCGGCAGCGCGGAGACCGACTTGTTCATTCGACCGGGATACGAATTCAAAGTGGTGGATCGGTTGATCACGAATTTCCATCTCCCGTGCTCGACCTTGCTCATCCTCGTGTGCGCATTCGCTGGAATGGACATTGCCCTGCAGGCCTACCGCCATGCGGTGGCTACCGGTTATCGCTTCTTCAGCTATGGCGACGCAATGCTGTTAGATCGAAGCGTCGCCCCCGTGCCTGTACTCGTGTGAAGTTCGAA
Source organism: Betaproteobacteria bacterium (assembly GCA_039934195.1). GTDB lineage: Bacteria > Pseudomonadota > Gammaproteobacteria > Burkholderiales > SHXO01 > SHXO01. The sequence continues at coordinate 211 of JBDTMS010000200.1, read as the reverse complement.
GTCACGGCCCAGGATGGCAAGGCGCGCCGCGGTCGCCTGTCGCTAGCGCACGGAGACGTCGATACGCCGGCGTTCATGCCGGTGGGGACGTACGGCACCGTGAAGGCGGTGAGTCCCGCCGACTTGGTCGCGATCGGCGCGCAGTTAATTCTCTCCAACACGTTTCATTTATGGCTGCGGCCCGGCTTGGACATTATCGAGACACACGGCG
>JBDTMS010000199.1:0-7148 GCA_039934195.1 Betaproteobacteria bacterium | reverse complement strand
TTCTCGGGCTCGAGCTGTTCGAAGTACTGCACATCGCCTGAGACCAGTGCGGCCACGGCGATGCCGTCACGGTACAGCACCCGGTTGCCGTAGAGCGCGGGGATCTTGCTGCCGGGCACCACGATGCCGGCAAGATTCAGCGGGTCGGCCCCGCTCAGTACGGTCATGTGCATCGAGCGGTCTGACTTGCGCACAGCGCGCAGTGCGGCGATTGCTTCAGGCAGCGCGAACTGTTCGCCCGAGAACCCTGCGACGAAGCGGCCGCCGCGAATCTCCCCGCGCGCTTCCAATCGTCGATACGCCATCAGCAGCTCGCGCCACGGCGGCAGCCATTGCGCCTCGCGCGCCAACAGGCGCCAGAACACAACCCCATAACGACGCAGCAGCGCGCGCGCAATCTGCTCGACCAGTTCGCGCGGGAATGCGTTACCCGGGCCGGGCTTGGCTGCCGGCGCCGCGCTTTCTGAATTTTCAACTTGGCGCCGGATGATCGCCCAGCGTCCGGCATCTTCCACGCCCATCAACGCGCTGCGACGGCGGCGCGCGCCAGACAGTGGTTTGCGTTTGTCGGATGGCAGCAGTAATGCGCGCAGGCCGCTGAAGCCATCCGAATTGACCAGCCCCATTGCGACCAACTCACCCAGCGCCTCTTCGATGAACGTACGTGGCAAATCCAAGCGCTGCACGATGTCGTCGAAGAACGAAGCACCGTTCGCCGCAAGATCGTCCGCAACGGTTTTAGCGCGCGAGGACAACCCGAGTCCTTGCATATCGGCAGGCTTCACCAGCGCGGTCCACAACGGTAGATTCTTGCGGGTCAGCAGGGTGACCGGCGTGCTGCGTATCGGGCTGATGCCGCTGGTACGATTGGGATTGGGTTTCGGTGCTTCCAGGCGTGTCCAGGTGACGCGGCCGGCGAGGCAAAGATCATCCAGCCACGCCGGTTCGTATCCGGACACGCGCGCCGGCAGAATCTCCGTTTCCCAAGCGGCCGCTGCCGCCTCGAAGCCTTCGAGCTGCGACACGATTGCGGCAACGGCATCCGGGCCTTCCATGCGCTGATCGGGCAGCAGATGCTGCCACTGCAATAGGAAGCGCATGAAATCCGCCGCGCCCACAGGCTCGATTTCCTGTCGCAGCCGTTTGACCGTGTAGCGATTGATGCGCGCGAGCAGCCTGCGTTCGCACCATTCGATTGCCGTTGAGATGACCCCGGCTGGTGGCGTTGAGATGAGCTTGGCTGAGGCTGGGATTACACCAAGCGACCGGCTGTGCCCTTCTTCGATTCGAGGTGCATCGATTTGCGCCGAGTCGATATCAGTTGGGTCCCTGTGAGCTGGGTCCCTGTAAGCTGGGTCCCTGGGAGCTGGGTCGGTGTGGATCGGGTCGATGTGAGTCCGATCGCTGTGCGTTGGGTCGATATAAGTCCCGCCAAGTTGTGCCGGCTCCGCAGCTTGTACCGACGCCGCAGCTTGTATCGGCTCCGCAGCTTGTATCGGCTCCGCAACTGGAACCGGCTCCGCAACGTGTACCGACTCCGCAGGGGCCGAGGTGTAGTGGCCGCGCATCACGAACCCTTCGACTTCCAACGCGGCGAGCGCTTGATCGACATCGCTCGTCGCAACACCGATGGCCGACGCCAGTGCGGCAACGGTGGTTGGACCCACGCCCTCCAGGCGGCCGCGCACGATCTCGACCAATGCCTGTTCGCGCGTCGGCGATTTGCTGTCTTGCACGTGCGTCGACGGCGCTGCGCTCGCGGGCAGCACTTTCGCAGTCGGGTGGATTGCAAGCACATCGGCGAGTCGATCTACCGCTACCCACATGGCATGATCATCCGTGTCATCGGGCAGAACCTGTGCTGCTCGTCGCTCAGTCACCAGCTCGCTCAGCAGTCCGCGCCAGCCGGATTCACGCTGGACTTCGGCGGCTGTCACCAAGCCGAGCCAACTCAAGGCATCGTGCAGCTCGTCACGGTTGTCTGCTTGCGGCCAGGCTTCTTCGCGCACGCGTTTGATCGCTTCCGGATCGAGGCGACCGATGTCGGTGGCACTTTCTGGATCGAGCCAGCGCCGGCCCACCACGGCCTGCGTGCGTCTTTCTTCGAGCGGCGCATCGTCTAAGAACGAGTACGGCCGTGCCGCCAGGACTTCTAGTGCGAACGGCGAGGGGATCACCACGTCGCGCGGCGTCACGCGTACCTCGCCGCTTTCCATGCGGCTCAGCAGGCGTTCCAGGCCTTCGATGTCCATTGCTTGATGCAGGCAGTCCGAGATGGTCTGCTCGACCAGTGGGTGATCGGGAATCTCGCGGTCGCCGACGACGTTTTCTTGACAGGCGAGCTGATCTGGAAAAATCGCAGCAACGAGATCTTCGGCGGCCATTCGCTGCAGTTGCGGCGGCACTTTGTTGCCGCCTCTGAAGCGCAGCAGCGCCAGCGCGATCGACGCATTCCAGCGCCAGCGCGTCATGAACATCGGCGCATCGAGCAGCGCCTGCTTCAGCAACTCGCGTACGCTGTTGTGATGCAGGTAGCGCGTGACTTCTTCGAGCGGGAAGCTGTGCGTCGTCGTCAGCGAAAGAATGATCGCCTCTTCGGTGGCCGCCGCTTGCAGCTCGAAGTTGAATTTGCGGCAGAAACGCTTGCGCAAGGCCAGTCCCCAAGCGCGATTGATACGGCTGCCGTACGGTGAATGAATGACGAGCTGGGTGCCGCCGGTCTCATCGAAGAATCGTTCGAACACGATGTCGCGCTGGGTGGGCAACAGACCAAGCGCTGCCTTCGCCGCAGCGAAATAATCGAGCACTTGTTTCGCTGCTGCTTCCGGCACACCGGTCTGATCGGTCATGTAGCGCAGCGCCGCGGCAGGATTCGGCAGGCGCGCTTCGACTTCTTCGCGCAGACGCGAGACCGCGGCGGAAACTTCATCGGAACGCGCGGGCGCCTCGCCCAACCAGAAGGGAATCGAGGGCGGCAGGCCTTGCCCGTCTTCCACGCGCACGCGGCCCGCTTCCACGCGCAAAATTCGATACGATGTATTGCCGAGCTGAAAGATGTCGCCCTGCATGCTTTCCACGGCGAAGTCTTCGTTCACGGTGCCGATAATTTGCTCTTCCGGCGAGAGCACGACGTTATAGTCGGCCGTATCCGGAATCGTGCCGCCGCAGGTGATTGCGGTTAGCCGTAGACCCGGCTTCGGCCGCAGCTTCTTGTTCACGGCATCGCGATGAAGCACGGCGTGACTGCGGCCGCGCCGCGTAGTGAAGCCTTCCGCCAGCATTTCCAGGATCGCGTCGTAGCGCTCGCGCGTGAGCTCGCGATACGGCCACGCCTGTGTCACCAGCGCAAACAGCTCGTCCTCGTCGCATTCGCCGCACGCGACTTCCGCCGCGATTTGCTGCGCGAGGACGTCAAGCGGCTGCATGGGAAAGTGCAACCGGTCCAGCTCGCCGCGGCGGACCGAATCGAGCAGGGCGACGCATTCCACCAAATCGTCGCGCGACACAGGAAACAAGCGGCCCTTCGGCAGACCGCCGACGGCATGACCCGAGCGACCCACGCGTTGCAGCAGCGCCGAGATCGCGCGCGGCGTTGCGATCTGGCAGACGAGATCGACGTGGCCGATGTCGATGCCGAGCTCGAGCGACGATGTCGCAACCAGCGCTTTGAGCTCGCCGCGTTTGAGCTTTTGCTCAGCGTTGAGCCGTTGCTCGCGCGCCATGCTCCCGTGGTGCGAGGTAATCTGATCTTTGCCCAGGCGGTCGGTCAGCGCACGTGCGAGCCGCTCGGCCATGCGGCGCGTATTGACGAAGACCAGAGTCGATTTGTGCGCTTCGATTAACCGCACGAGTTGCTCGTAGACCTGTTCCCACACCTCACCGGACATCACGGTTTCCAGCGGCGACTCGGGGACGGAGATGGCGAGATCGCGCTGGCGGATGTGACCGGTATCGACGATGGTGCAGGCAGGCGGACTTGGCGTTGAATCGGGATCGAACAGGTCCTTGGCAGGGCGGCCGCCACGGCCGACCAAAAATTGCGCCATCTCTTCGATCGGTTTTTGGGTTGCCGACAAGCCGATGCGGGTGAGACGGTTGCCGGTAATCTGCTCCAGCCGCTCGAGACACAACGCTAGATGCGCCCCGCGTTTGTTCGGCGCAAGTGCATGGATTTCGTCGACGATCACCGTGCGCACGCTCGCCAAAATCTTGCGGCCGGATTCGCTGGTGAGCAGGATGTAGAGCGATTCCGGCGTGGTGACCAGAATCTGCGGCGGCCGGCGACGCATGCGATCGCGGTCGGTTTGCGGCGTGTCGCCGGTGCGCACCAGCGTGCGGATCTCGACCTCCGGAAAGTTGAGCGCCGCCAGCTCTTCGCGAATGCCCGCGAGCGGTTGCTCGAGATTTTTCTGAATGTCGTTGGACAGCGCCTTCAGCGGCGAGATGTAGAGCACCTGCGTCGCGTCGGGCAACTGGTGGCGCACACCTTGACGCACCAGGCCATCGATGGCGGCAAGAAAGGCAGCAAGCGTTTTGCCTGACCCGGTCGGGGCGGCGATAAGCACATGCTGGCCGGACTGGATCGCCGGCCACGCACGGATTTGCGGTTCAGTCGGTGCGCAATAAGTGCGCCGAAACCAGTTGGCAACCGCGGGATGAAAATTATCGAGTACGTCCATAGGGTCTATTTTGACATCGAACCGGCTCATGAAATGAGCCACGAACTACGAGCCAAGACTGCAACGCTGGAAGTTGCGACTTCGGCATCGAGCCGGCGCAGCGGATGAGCCACGCCTGGCAACGTATTCGGCGCGCGGCTTTGACATCTAACCGGCCGAAGCGGGCGTTCAGCGACACCGGTCAGGGCTGCGCGACGACCAGCGGAACGAACATTTCGTTATGCGTGACACCGCCATGCACGCCGATGTGGCGGTAGCGCTTTTCGCCGGGCAGCCAGTCCTTGATGGTCCAGTTGTCCTGCATGACCAGGGTGTAGTCGCCGATGCGCTCGCGCAATTGGGGATGAACGCCGGCATCGCTGGGTCCGAACCAGCCCGCCTCGACGAGATCGCCGCTGCGGTGAAGCCAGGCGCGGTCGTGCAATTCCGACGTCACGTAGTCCTCGAACATCTTCTCCGCCCCGGGACGAACGTAGCAATACGCCGCCCGCCGTTCACCGCACAGCGGCAGGCGCAGACACGCTTCGAGGCGCGGATGGTTCGCGAGCTCGATTATGCGATTGCGCGGCGAGTCGATGAAGCCGTGATCTGCGCATACCAGCACGGTTGCGTCCAGCCCGCGTGCAGCGGACAGGAATCCGGCAAACGCGTCGTCGAAGCGCCGGAGCAATTGCATCGGTGCGCGACTGGCGATGCCTTCTGAGTGCGCGAGCGAGTCGAAATCCGCGAAGTAGGCGTAGATGTAACATCGGTCCTGGCTGCTGCACAGGCACTCGAGTGTCGAGCTGAACAGGTGTTCGAGGGACGCGCAACCGCGACGCTGCGCGCCCTTGCTATATGCGCGGTTGTATTCGGAATTCAAGATGCGCTCGGGGCCGAGCGCAAACGACGGCACCGGCAGACCCGCGAAAAACGATTGTTGATCGAAAAACTCCGCAGGATCGAGCCCGAGCGCCGCTAACGGCTGGCCCGTTTGGCGCCGCTTCAGCGTCAAAATGGCGCCGGTGGTGGCGAGCTGCGGAAACCACATGTGCCAGCCGGTCGAGCCATGCTGTATCGGCGCACGGCCGGTCAAGAACGTCGTGATGGCAGTCGCTGTCGTAGAAGGGAAGACCGAGGTGAGCGAACCGCGTACGAACTGGCGGAGCGTGCTGCCGGCGGTCTGAGACATGAGATAGTCGAAGCCCAGTCCATCGACGACGAACAGGACCACTTTGCTGCGCTGAGCCAGCATTTGCTGCACGTCTGCCAGCGCGCGCAGCGGCGCCGCCGGCAAGTCGGATCGCCCGAGTGACTGCGCAATGCTCCTCATCAGGTTGACGATGCTGTTACCCGAATAGTCCGGCAGGCAAGGTGCCGTTAAGATTTGTGTCTCAGGCTCGGGAATCATCGCGGCTTGTTTGCGCGTTGCAGGGCGCGATACGGCGGCCGGGCAGCTACCGGTGTTGACAGCGGCGCGAGGCCGCGAACGATGACAAGATGACGGACCGAGATATCTACGAGCCACAGCGACGGCAGATGATCGACGAGATCGTAGCTGATCTCACCATGCTGCAATCTCGCTTGGGTCGCGCTCGCTTCTCCCAACGCGTGCTGGACAGTATGGCGCGCGTTCCGCGTCATCGCTTCGTGCCGGTCGAGATGCAGGCTCTGGCTTATCGCAATACGCCGTTGCCGATCAGTCATGGCAAGACGATCTCGCAGCCCTTCATCGTCGCGCTGATGACCGATCTGCTCGAGGTGAACGAGACCGACGTCGTGCTGGAAATCGGTACCGGATTTGGCTATCAAACTGCCATCCTTTCCGAGCTGGCGGCTCAGGTGTATAGCGTGGAGATCATCGAGGCGATCGCGCGCGAAGGAAAGTCGCGGCTCGGCGAGCTGGGTTATCGCAACATAGCATTTCGCACCGGTAACGGCGCGCTGGGATGGCCGCACCATGCGCCGTACGATCGCATCATGGTCACCGCCGCGCCCGATCTTGTTCCGCCTGCGCTGCTGACCCAGCTCAAGCCGCTCGGACGTATGGTGGTGCCCACTGGCATCCCGGAGCGACAACAACTGTTATCGGTCAGCAAGAATGAGCAAGGACGCATCTCAATGCAGGAGATCTTGCCCGTGCGCTTCTCCGAGCTAGAAGAGTCGAGCGGGTTCGTTGGGCGAAGCTAGCCATGGCGAGAAGTAAATTTTCCGCTGGCGTCGTGGTGTTGCGGCTGGATCAGCGTGGCTGGCGCTACGTGCTGCTGCGGGTATTCAAGACTTGGGATTTTCCCAAAGGCCGGGTCGAAGCTGGCGAGACGCCGCTCGATGCCGCAATTAGAGAAGTAGAGGAAGAAACCGGCCTGACCACGCTGGAATTTCGCTGGGGCGAAGCGTATCGCGAAACGGTTCCGTACAGCAGCGGGAAAATCGCCCGCTACTACGTGGCGACTGCTGCCAGCGGCGACGTGTCGCTACCGATCAATCCTT
>JBDTMS010000198.1:0-7168 GCA_039934195.1 Betaproteobacteria bacterium | reverse complement strand
CGACGAACGCCGCGCCGGTCAGCGCAGCGGTGAACAAGGCGAGGTAGCTGAATTCCATGTCCGAGTATACCTCTCGCTCTGGAAGGCGGTGATCAGTGATCGGTGATCAGTGAAAGCGCGACCGGTCGCCGCGCAAGCGGAGTAATGAGTCGGGTACAATCGTGCGGAATGCCCACAGGCAACCAGTCATACCGATTTTTGCGATCACGAGTGATCGCAAATCGCATCACCGCCTGTCCGCAGGATTCTCCAGCTTCTTGTGTTGCTTTCCGGACAACACCTTGGAGGTCAAATGAAGCGCCTGCCCCTGCTCTTGTTGCTTCTTCCCTTGTACTCGCGCGCTGACCTGTGGACGGTTCACGCCACTCTGAAAGCGGACTGTTGCTACTACCCTGTTTACGACAGCGCCGTCATCAACGGCTGGTTTTCGACGGCCACGTCCGGGGAAGTGAACGCGTGGAATATAGATGTCGCAACGTCGTACCAGGGCGTGCGGGTCGACTGGGATACGGTATTCACCAACAGCCGTCCTTGCTTGCTACCGATACCGGACTCCGATCCGTGGGTGACCTGTGGGGCTGGACCCATTCCGGGCGGGTTCGAATTCGGGCACAACGTCGGTCCTAGTCCCCATGGTGCATGGCACTTGGATTTCACCGCGTCGAACGGCGTACTGAATTCGGGGCATTTCACGTGCTGCGCATTCGCACCTCTAGTGCTGGTACAGGGGACGCTTGTATCCACACCGATCCCTGAGCCCGCGGCTTATTTGCTGGCAGGTATTGGGTTGCTCGGTCTTTACACGAGCTTGAAAAGATCGGCTTCTCGCCGAGACTGGGATCGCGCATTCGACCGGCATCGAATGCACTAGGGATCACCGATCACCTGAACTGAGGGGGCTTTCGCCCCCTCAGTTCAGGCCATTACTTCAGTACGCGAGGCGCGTTTGCGATCGTGCTCGCTCAGGTAGCGCTTGCGCACACGGATCGACTTCGGCGTGATCTCGACCAGCTCGTCCTCGGCGATGAATTCGATTGCCGATTCCAAGGTGAGCTGGATCGGCGGCGTTAGCAGAACGTTTTCGTCCTTACCGGCCGAGCGGATATTGGTGAGCTTCTTCTCTTTCACGGGATTGACGATGAGGTCGTTATCGCGCGTGTGAATGCCGATCACCATGCCTCCGTACACCGGATCGCCGGGTGATACGAACATGCGCCCGCGCGGTTCCAGTTTGAACAACGCGTACGGCACGGCCTCGCCTTCTTCCGCGGAAACCAAGACACCATTGCGGCGCTCCGGCATCTCGGGTTTGAGCGGGCCGTAGTCGTCGAACACGTGGCTCATGAGGCCGTTGCCGCGCGTCAGGTTCAAAAACTCGGTCTGGAAGCCGATCAAGCCGCGTGCGGGAATGCGGTACTCGAGACGTACGCGGCCCTTGCCGTCCGGCTGCATGTCGCTCAGCTCGCCACGGCGCGCACCCAGCGCTTCCATTGCGGCGCCCTGATTTTGCGAGTCGCAATCGACGGTCAGCAATTCATACGGCTCGGAGCGCACACCGTTGATGTCGCGCATCAGCACGCGCGGACGCGATACCGCGAGCTCGTAGCCTTCGCGGCGCATGTTTTCCAGCAGAATCGTCAGATGCAATTCGCCGCGGCCCGACACCAGGAACACGTCGGCGTCGACGGTCTCTTCCATGCGCAATGCGACGTTCGACAACAGCTCGCGCTGCAGGCGTTCGCGGAGCTGGCGACTGGTGACGAATTTGCCCTCTTTGCCGGCGAATGGCGAGGTGTTGACCTGGAAATTCATGGTCAAGGTCGGCTCGTCGACGTCGAGCAAGGGCAACGGATCGGGATGCTCAGGATCGGTCAGCGTACAACCGATGGTCAGCTCTTCGATTCCTTGCAGCAGAACGATATCGCCGGCCAGCGCCTCGCTTTTCGGGACGCGCTGCAAACCCGAGAAGCCGAATACCTGGCCGACTTTCGCGGGCCGGGGCGTCGGCCCGCCGGTGAAAATCAGCACATTTTGATTCGGAGCAATACGTCCGCGGGCAATGCGACCGATGCCGATGCGGCCGACATAACTGGAGTAATCCAGTGCGCTGATCTGGAATTGCAGCGGCCCGTCGACATCGCCTTCGGGCGCTTTCACGTGGCTCAGAATGGTCTCGAACAAAGGGCGCATGTCGGTTCCGGGCTGCGCCAGATCCATTGTTGCGTAGCCGAGCAAGGCTGAGGCGTAGACCACCGGGAAATCGAGCTGCTCTTCGTGCGCGCCGAGCTTGTCGAACAAATCGAAGGTCTGGTTGACCACCCAGTCCGGACGCGCGCCCGGGCGATCGATCTTGTTCACGACGACGATAGGACGCAGACCGAGCGCAAGGGCTTTGCGCGTCACGAAGCGCGTTTGCGGCATCGGACCTTCGACTGCATCGACCAGCACCAGCACGCCGTCCACCATCGACAAGGCGCGCTCGACCTCGCCGCCGAAGTCGCGGTGGCCCGGCGTGTCGACGATGTTAATGTGCACCCCGTTGTATTCGAACGCGGCGTTCTTGGCCAGAATCGTAATCCCGCGTTCCCGCTCGATATCGTTGCTGTCCATTACCCGCTCTTCCAAATGCTGGTGAGCAGCGAATACACCTGCCTGGCGCAGGAGCTTATCGACCAGCGTGGTCTTGCCGTGGTCGACGTGGGCGATGATAGCGATGTTGCGAACGGCTCTGAGCATGGGGGTTGAGGTGGTGCCTGTGGCTTTAAGATGCTGAGTTGGCGCCTAGAATTTAGCGGCGCGGAAAAAAGCCGGCAAGTGTAGCACGCAGCCGGGGCGGTCGTTTAAGTTAAGCGTAGGTGAAACGCACAACCCATGCCACGCGTTATGCGGTGCGAAAGATCTGCATCGGCGGTGTACGCAGCACTCGGCGCGTGCCGAGCAAGCCGGCGATCAAGACGCCGAGCGTGCCGCCGAAAAGGCCTGACGCCCACACCGCAGGGCTAAAGGTATAGGGCACGTTGAGCACCCGGTCGGCGATTACCCAGCCGAGCAGGGACGCGCCGATCGCGGCGAGCAGCCCGGCCAGCGCGCCGATCGCGGCAAACTCCGCCGCGTGCGCGGAGAGCATTTGGCGGCTGGTCGCACCAAGCGTGCGCAGAATCGCGGCATCGAACACGCGCTCGTCGTGCGTCGCGCTGATCGCAGCAAACAACACGACGCCGCCGGCCAGTAGTCCGAACAAAAACACGAACTCCACCGCCCGGATGACCTGATCCATCATCCGCTGAATCTGACCGAGAACTGCGGCCACGTCGATCACCAGAAAGTTGGGGAACCGCTGCACCAGCTGATCCATCAGGCCGGCGCGGTCGTCCGCGAGATGAAAGCTGGTGACATAGCTGGTGGGAAAGGCGTCGAGCACGCCCGCCGGTGTCACCACGAAGAAGTTGACGCGAAACGAGTCCCACTCGACCTTGCGCAGCGAGCGCACCTCGCCTTCGAGCCGGTTGCCGGCGATCTCGTAGGTCAGCTTATCGCCCAAGTGAATGCCGAGCGTCTGCGCGATGCCCTGCTCGACCGAGAACATCGGTCTGCCGTGGTCCGCAGCGCTCCACCACTGGCCGGCGACGATCTCATTGTCGGCCTGCATGGTCTGCGCCCATGACAGATTGAATTCGCGCTCGACCAGACGCTTCGCGCGATCATCCGCGTAGCTGACCGAAGACATCGCCTTGCCGTTGATGGCGGTCAGTCGTCCCCGCACCATCGGAAATACCGGCGGTGCCGGCATGCCGTGCTCGCGGAAGAACGCCGCCAGCGGCTCGACTTGATCGGGCTGAATGCTGACCAGAAAGCGGTTCGGCGCATCCACCGGCAAGCTGCGTTTCCAACTGGTCAGCAAATCGCTGCGCACCAGCGTCAACAGCACCAGCGCCATGATGCCGACACCGAGCGCGACCACTTGCGTGACCGTCGCGAGCGGGCGTCGGCGCAGATTGGCCAGACCGAAACGCCAGGCGAATCCAGCGCGCTGGCGGCTCGAGGTAAATGCACGGAGCAGGAGCCACGTCACCAGCGCGCAAACGACCATCGTTGCGATGCTGCCGCCGAGCACATACGCACCCAGCTTCCAATCCTGCGCTTGCCACAAGATCAGACTCGCGAAAGCGGCAAGTCCGATTAGATATCCCGCGATCCCGGCGGTGTCCGGCACGCCGAGGTCTCGGCGTAGAACGCGCAGTGCAGGCACGCGACGCAGCGCCACCAGCGGGGGAATGGCAAAGCCGAGAAGCAGGACGAAGCCGACGCCGAATCCCTGCAATACCGGCCCGATACCCGGCAGCGGCAATTGCACGCCGACTACGGGCTGCAGCAGCGTCGCGAGCACCGCTTGCCCGGCGAACCCCAACCCGGCGCCCAGCGCGCTGGCGATAGCGCCCAAAACGATGAATTGCTGCACATGTAATCGCAGGATCAACGCCTGGCTCGCACCCAGGCAGCGCATGATCGCGCAGCCGTCCAGATGGCGGGTCAAATAGCGCCGCGCCGCCAGCGCGATCGCCACGGCGGCGAGCAGCACGGACAACAGCGCGGACAGCGAGAGAAATTTCTCGGCACGCTCGAGCGCCGAGCGAATTTCAGGGCGCGCATCGCGCACGTCTTCCACCCGCTGGCCCGCGGTGCTGCGCGCCTGCGCAACGTCGCGGAATTTCTTGACCGCATCCATCGGCCCTGCAACGCCGAGGCGATACGTCACCCGGCTGCCGGTCTGGATCAGCCCGGTCGAGGGCAGATCGCTCGAATTCATCAGCAGGCGCGGGCCAAGATTCAAAAAACTGATGCTGGTTTCCGGATCCTCGATCAGGCGCGCCGACACGGTGAAACTACGATCGCCGAGCTTGAGCGTATCGCCGACTTTCACGCCCAGGCGCGTGAACAATCGATCGTCGCCCCACACCTCACCTGCCGCGGGCACGCCGCCTACTGGTTTCGTCAGAGGCTGCTTGCCGTCATCGATGGACACCCGGCCCTTCAACGGATAACCCGGCTCGACGGCTTTGATTTCGGTGAGCTGCGTGCTATCGCCATGTACCGTCATGCTCGGGAAACGCACGGTGCGCAGAACGTTGAGGCCCCGCTCGCGCGCCTCGTCGCTCAACGCGTTGTCGATCGGATGGTCCGCGATGACGACCAGATCCGCGCCGAGCAGTTGATTGGCTTCGGTACTGAGCGCTTGCCGAACGCGATCGGCGAACAGCGCTACTGTCGTGAGGCTCGCCACCGCGATCACCAACCCAAGCGCCAGCACGCGTAACTCGCCTGCGCGCCAATCCCGCAACAGCAAGCGCCACGACAGTGCCAGCGCGCGGCGCCAGGACAGCTGCGGCACAACGCTCTTCACGTTGGCACCCGCAGCCGTTGCGCGCGCAGCGTTCGGGCGATCCGGTGCACCCGGCTGCGCGAGCGACTCAGGTCCGTTCGTCATTGAGTAAGCGTCCAGCGGCGAGTCCCAATCGGCGTCCACAACGAGCTGCGAGACTTTCGTCGTGTGTGACGAGCAACAAGGTGGTGCGACGCTCGCGATTGAGATCGAACATGAGGTCGATGATGTCCTCGCCGGTGCTCGAGTCGAGATTGCCGGTGGGCTCGTCGGCGAACAGCAAACGCGGCGGACCGGAGAACGCACGCGCGATGGCGACGCGCTGCTGCTCGCCGCCGGACAGTTGCCGCGGATAGTGCGCGATGCGCGGCGTCAGTCCCACGCGATCGAGCAGATCTCGCGCGAGCTCGCGCGCGTTATCGACGCCGGAGAGTTCCATTGGCAGCATCACATTTTCCAATGCCGTCAGCGCAGGCAGCAGCTGAAACGACTGAAACACGAAGCCGACCATGCGACGGCGCAGTGCCGCGCGCCCGTCTTCGTCCAAGGTCGCCAGATCGACGCCGTCGACGATGATCTGGCCCGACGTCGGCGGATCGAGGCCGGCGAGTAGTCCGAGCAAAGTCGTCTTGCCCGAGCCGGACGCGCCGACGATCGCAACCGCCTCGCCTTCAGCGATTGCGAAACTCACGTCCTCGAGGATGGTCAACTTGCTGTGGCCGGTGTCGACTTGCTTGCTGACGCCGATGGCCCTGACAATGGCGGGCGCGCTGGCCTTCGCTGTCTCGACTTCCAATTTCCTACGCTGCGATGTCTCGATTTCTACTGTCATGCCTGGTCGGTTGTGCGTTGATGATGGCGGCTGCGGGCGCTCGTGCCGAGCCGCCGGTAATTCTGATATTCGGCGATAGCTTGTCGGCGGGCTACGGCTTGCCCCAGGGCAAAGGTTGGGTCGATTTGCTGGAGCAGAAGCTCGCGCGCGAGAAAAATGGCGCGCGGGTGGTCAACGCGAGCATCAGCGGCGAGACGTCACTAGGGGGACGCAATCGGTTGGCGGCTGCTTTGTCTCAATATCGGCCGCAATTGGTGGTGTTGGAGCTCGGCGCCAACGATGCCCTGCGCGGGCAATCGCTGCCGACTTTGCGGGAAAATCTAGCCGCCATGGTCAAGCAAAGCCAGGCTGCGGGAGCGAAAGTGCTGCTGCTCGGTATGCGCATCCCACCCAACTACGGCCAGGACTACACGAAAAAGTTCCACGCGCTCTACGCCGACGTCGCTCGGCAGAGCGGTGCCGCGCTGGTGCCATTTCTGTTCGCGGGCTTTGCCGAGCGGCGCGAAATGTTTCAGCCCGATGGCGTCCATCCAGGCATAGAAGCGCAGCCCATCATGCGCGATAACGTCTGGGCAGCCCTCGAGCGCATGCCGGCGATGCGCAACGCGAAGCAATAGCGCAGTCGGCCGATAGCAAGCATGGTCGTCACGCCGCCGCGCCGCAAACCAGCGCGGCGGCGCTGCTATACTGCGCGCCACTCGCGATGACCTCCGCCACATCCTCCTCTGCTGCGCCCTGCTCCGTTCGCAGCCTTGTCCTGCTGGCGCTCGCCGCCCTGCTGCTGTGGTTCGCCAATCTCGACTACCGCAAATTGATCAAGCCCGACGAGGGACGCTATGCCGAGATTTCGCGCGAGATAGCGGTCAGCGGCGACTGGGTCACGCCGCGGCTGAACGGCATTCGCTACTTCGAAAAACCGCCACTGCATTACTGGGCCGGCGCCGCTGCATTCGTTG
>JBDTMS010000197.1:0-7169 GCA_039934195.1 Betaproteobacteria bacterium | reverse complement strand
CGACACTCAGGTGCCGCCGGTCACGACTTACGACATCGTCGACAACGTCTCCGGCAATTCGCTGCTGACCGGCGTTGCTGCTGCTGTAACCGGGCCTTATCTGCGCACGTATACCGACGCCGGCAATATCTCACTGAAGACGCAGGCGCCGCCCGACACCAATGCGGCACCATTCGACTACGGCGCACAGATTGCGATCAAGGGCGCGCCGGCTACCGGCGATACGTTTACCGTGAAGGCGAGCACCAATGTCGATGTGTTCGCCACGATCTACAGCCTGATCACTGCGGTGGAAACCGCGACCGACGACGGCCCTGGCAACGCAGCGCTCGCCAACAAACTGAATTCGGCAATGACCGGTGTCGACAACTCGCTCGATAACGTTTTGCGTGTCCGTGCAACGATCGGCAGTCGCTTGAACGAAGTCGACACCGCGACCTCATCGAGCCAAGACCTGGTGGTGCAATATCAAAGCACGCTATCGGGCTTGCGCGATCTCGACTATGCAAAGGCGATCAGCGATCTCACCCAGCAGCAGCTGGTCTTGCAGGCGGCCCAGCAGTCGTTTGCCAAAATTCAAACGCTTTCGCTGTTCAACTATCTGCAGTTATAAAGCTTTCGCCGAGGGCGCCTCAAACTCGCCGCTCGGCTTAGATCATCGATGCTCCTGCCGCGACGGCGGAGCATCGCGGGCGCCGAGGTCACTGACTCTAGCTCGTTGCAAGCTTCGCGTTCGCGAGAGCGGCGGATCCGCAGTAGCGAGCGCAGAAAAGTATTTGTCTGCAGTCGTTTCCTCCTTTTCTCTTTCCCGAGCTCGCGCTTTGCGTCGCTGCGGCTGAATTGCCCAAGCGCGACAATGTGTCAGGCGCGGCAGTGTGTTGTGAGCGGTGCGTTCGGCGGCGCCGGGACAAACCTCGCGTTTCGTGAGATTTGTTTTTTTCTCGGCGCTATGCGATAAACCATCCAGCTCGCGCTCGCATATTCGATGAGTGTGCAGGCGTTGAGCATCTCCGTAGGTGTTGCGCGCGGCAGGTTCGGGTTGCTCACTGGGTCGCGACTCGGGCCGGTGTCAGGTCGGTCGTTTGCCATAGGCCGCCTGCCAGCCGCGTCTTTTTTGCATGGATCGAAACGCTGGTGATTTCGCGCAGCTGCGTTTGTCCGAAAGTATTACGACGTGTAACCCATCGGCCCATCCGGTATCCCGAGCGACAGCAACATCTGCGTACAGCAGCGCTCGGCCACCGCGGCGATGGTCAGCAAAGGGTTCACCCCCACCGAGCGCGGAATGATCGAGCCGTCCATCACGTAAAGACCGGCATGCACCTGGGTGCCGCCATCGCCGCTGAACACCTGTCCCGCATGATTGACGACGCCTGCGCGCGCATCGTCCGCCATCACGCACCCCCCGAGCGGATGACCGGTGATAGTCTTGCGGCCGAGCAGCTCGTGCCAAAGCGGATTGGAGATGTAAGTTCCGCCGAGTGCGCGGGTCGCCGCGAGCATCGTTGCGTCGGCGCGTTCAAGCGCCGCCTGCCGGCCGGCGTTGGGCCAGCGAATGTTCAGCCGATCGCCATCCAGAATGATCTCGCCTTGCGCGTCGTCATGCGCCACGACCAGACAAACTTGCGTCCGATAAACGGCGCCGCTGTACGCACCGGCGACTTGGCTTTCGAGGGTTCGCGCCAATTCGCGTGCGCCGTCGGCAAGACCCGGGTCGGTGTCGTTCCCGGTCGCTGCACTCAGTGATGCCAGCAACGCCGGTAAACCGATCGCAAACGCGCCGGGAATGGCGCCGTCGACCATGATCATCCCGTCTTCGAATGCGCGGCCCCCGCGCGCATCGACGATCCCCGACGAGCATGGCCCAACCGGTTCGCGTCCTGCCGCTTCGTGCCCGCCGAAGCCGATCGCATTTACTGGGACATCGTTGTTGTACGCTAGACCGACCATATCGCCGTTGCCCGAGAAGTGCCTTCCGAGTGCAGCGGACAGCGGCAGATCGTCAGTGCGCGAGCGCAAGAGAATCTCGGTGCTGCCGAGCGTGCCGGCGGCGAGTACGACTGTCCGCGCAGTGACGGTCTGCTGGCCGCCGGCGCCATCGCTTGGCGTGCCGCCGATCGTCAGCAGCACGCGCCAGCCGTCGGAATCGCGAAGCAGTTTGGTGACCTTGGCTTCGGTAAAGATCTCCGCGCCGTGCCGGTGCGCGTCGGGAAGGTAGTTCATCAGCACGGTGTTTTTGGCGCCGTAGTTGCAGCCGGAAATGCAGTCGCCGCACCCGACGCATGCTGCTTGCGGAACGCCGACGTGGTTCAGTCCGCCGGCCGGCTCGTCGAAGTTGACCAGCATCGGCGCTTTGGCAAACGTTCCATCGATGCCCGTGGCGGAGCGCTGCAACGCTGCGAATTTCGCAGTCGGTGGTGCGCTATCCGGATAGACCGAAGGCCGCAGCATCGCCTCCGCACGCTGAAAGTATGGCTCGCGGTCGGCTTCGCGAATCTGTGCGGGCCAGCGCGGATCGTCGAACAGCCGCGGATCCGGCCGAAACGCCAGGCCGGCGTTGATCAGCGAGGTACCGCCCAGTCCGCAACCGACGGCAACGTTGATATCGTCGTACACGCGCAGATCGAACATTGCCGTTTCGCGTCCCACGCGATTGATCGGCAGGTCGACCTGTATCTCCTCGACCAGCGACAGCGCGCTGTTGGGATATTCGCCCGGCTGCAGCTCGCGGCCGCGCTCGAGCACGCACACCTTCAATCCCGCGCGCGACAGTCGACACGCGGCCACGCCGCCGCCGTAGCCGGAGCCGACGACGATGACGTCGTAGCTCGGCTTGAGCTCGGGCCCAGAGGATGACAAGCGAGAGGGTTTCATGGCCAGACTCCGATGCTGATTTGCGCGGACCGCAATTCCGCTCGCTGTTTCAACGCGAGATTGACTGCGCCATAGGTGCGCTCGCCCCACCGGCGCAGAAACGGCGCCAGCAAAGGTGCGAGTAGCCCAGAGAAAATCTCGCCGTGTACGAAGCGCACACCGCTGCGATCGGGGTCGATGATGTGAAAGTGCTCGGCCCTGAACAGCCAGGCACCGCAAAACACGCCCGCCCAGCGCAGCTCACGCGACGATACGGCTTTGAGGACGATCGCTCTAGCCTGCATCGATCTGCCGAAGATGAGGCTGAAGCGAAACACGATCGGCTCGCCGGGAAGCAGTTTCCCGGGCAGCTCGCGGATAAATGGATTCCACTCGGGATAGGATCCGACGTCGGTGATGATCTGCCAAACGCGTTGATCGGAGGCATCGATTGCCAGCACTGTCGTAACCTGCATGATGGGAGATCACCTCATGGTTGCGTAAGCTGCCGGCGGCGTCGGCCGCGGACGGGTCGGACCCTCGCATACCGCTTTATCGTTTGTGCGGCCGCAGCGGCGGACGTCAGCGCGATTGAAAGCGATCATGAGCATGCTGTATCGATGTCATAAGCATGCCATGTCCGTACTCGGCGCACCACTACACTGCGACTGCGTGCCGCCGACGCCTGAATTCCACCGAAAGTTATATTCCATCGGCGCGGCCGATCCCACATCATGCGCAGCGACCCAGTTCGATTCGCGCCCACTTTGATCGAGGTCGGGGTACCTCGTCGGTGCGGGTTAATCGGCCGCAGGATGATCCGGGATGAATCGCGCATTGGGATGAATCGAGCCTCGTCGGTTGTCGGTGGCGGCAAGATGACTATCGGCCGCGCTGTGCAATTGCTGGAGTGGGCATTGGTTTGTTGCCGGGCGAAGTCACTCGCGAGCGCGGCTTGACGCAAGCGCCGCGCAGGGCTGAGAATGAAATGCCCCACCCGGGCACGCGAGAAAGCCGCGTTTATCAGAGCCGGGACCGCAGTGTTGTCGAGACGCACAAGTTGTTGCAGAGCAGAGCGTGACGTGGGTCGTGAGTGCGCAATGCAGTCAGGCGAAGCAGCATGATTTTTCGCGATGCCGCCGGTATCATCGCGAGCGATTCGCGCCGAGAGTCGAGCGGCGCTTACGGACGTGCGTTCACGCAAATACTTAAGTCCGATCGGCGCCATGCGCCGTCGAGCCGAAGTCGAGACATACGCTAAGGAGGAGTGGGGAGGTATGGCAATCATCAAGCGAGCATCGCTCGGGCTGTGTGCAGCGCTCATCGCACTGGGCATATTCGTAGGCATCGGGGATCGCATAGGCGCCCCAGCCGGCATTTCTCTTGTACACACCGCGGCTGCCGATCCAACACCCGCCGCGGCACCGGGCGAGAAGCCGGGCACCGACGTGGACTATAGCGACAGCGGCTTTCGCATCGGCGAAGCACCGCTCACGCCATCGGAGCGCGCAGGCCGCGAGATCTGGTACAAAGCCACCGCCGGCAACGCACGCTTTCATACTTACGTCTTCCAGCAGCGTGTCGGCGTACTCATCGATTGGTATCGCGTATTGAACGCGAAAGAGCGGGGCGATCGCTTCGCAGCCTGGGGGCTGATCAACGATCCGGGTTGCTGTACGCCCGGCAGCGCGAACTGTCCAGCCAAATCCCTGCAGGAAACTTACGGATTCGATTATTGCGAGGGCGACAGCGAGTTGCTGAATTACGTCGGCAAAACCGGCTATCGCGATCCCGGATGCGACTTCAAAGACGCACCGGCCGATCCGAACGATCCGCACAACAAGAGCAAAGATCAACGCCAGTCGGCTTGTGATCTCGCCTTCGGCACTTCCACCGGCGCGCTGGGCTTTCGCAAATTTCCCAACCCGCGCTTCGACAAGGCACGCTGGGACAAGTTGAACAGCAGCAACGAAGGCTGGGAAGGTTTTCGCAAACGCTTATCGACAGACAAGGACAGCGTCGACGGCCACACGAGCCACTTGATGGACGGTTCGGTCGAGCCGCCGTTTCTCATCGGGATGTCGTGCGGCGCGTGTCATATTGCATTCGATCCGCTGCATGCCCCGAAGGATACGGCGCACCCCGGCTGGCAAAACATCAAAGGCGCGATCGGCAATCAGTACACGCGCATCTCGGAACTGATGGTGTCGGGCATGCCGCACGATAGCCTCGAGTATCAAGTGTTCGCGCACGCCCGCCCAGGTACTTCGGATACCTCGGCAGTGCCGACCGATCAGGTTAGCAATCCCGGCACGATGAACGCCATTATCAACATCAAGCAGCGTCCCACGTTCGGCGGCGAGTCCGTGAACAAATGGCGCAAAGTCGCCTCCTGCGCGAAGAGCGAGTCCGACATCTCCTGCTGGTGCGAGCCCGAACGCGACGGAAAATGTTGGCAGAAGAGCATCAAGGAAGAAACCGTCCACCACATTCTGAAAGGCGGCGAAGATTCGATCGGCGCGCTAGAAGCAATTCAGCGCGTGTACTTCAACATCGGTTCTTGCTCCGAACAATGCTGGGTCAATCACCTTACCGACTTGCGACAGCTCGATCCGCAGGCGCGCAATGCCGGACAGACGCCGTTCGACATCGGCCAGTGCCGGCGCGACTGCGCCAATTTCCGCGCGATCGAAGATCGCCTGCCCAACGTGCTCGACTTTCTGATGTCGCAGGACAATTACGCGACCGATCTGCAAGCCGCCCGCGAGAACGAGCGTAAAGCGAAAAATCCCAAGGCTAAGTACACGCAAGACGATTTCGTCGCCGATCTCAATAAGCAATTCGGCAAGGACGCTGTCAATCGCGGCCGCGATTTGTTCGCCGCGAATTGTGCGCGCTGCCATTCGAGCATTCCGGAAACCACCGGCGGGCCGTTCAAGAATCGGGATTTCCGCGCAATCGATCCGAACAGCGGCATCCGCGCGGACTGGATGGGTAACGATCAGGCGACCTTGGTGTCCGAGGTCGGCACTTTCCGTTGCCGCGCGCTGCACTCCAATCACATGGCAGGCCACGTGTGGCAGGAATACGGCTCGGAAACGCTGCGTGCACGTGCCCCCGACCCCAACGTGAAAGAACCGCACGACGGCGGCCGCGGCTACTATCGAAATATCTCGCTGATATCCGTTTGGGCGCATGCGCCGCTGTTGCACAACAATGCCCTCGGACCGGAAATTTGCGGAAAGCCGGCGAATGCCGACAACAGTTTCTACCACTCGCCGTATGTCGAGCGCGACAGCAGAAAACCGCTCGCGACCGCACCCGCCTGCAGCGAATACGATCCATCTGTGGAAGGGCGATTCAAACTGTTCGTCGCCTCAGCGGAAGAGCTGCTGACGCCGGAAGACAAGCGTCCGCGCAAGATCACGACCTTCGACACCGATGTGCGGATACCGGTTTCGCTGCGTGTAGTCGAAGGCGGCAGCGAAAAGCAGCTGGCTGGATTCAGCGTGGACGTACCGAAGGGTACGAGCTCGTCCGCATTAGGCAGCTTCCAGCACAAGGCGTTTGCCAGCGATTTACTGCTGTCCGTGGTCAAGCCTGACGTGCTGCAAGGCAAGCTCGCCAAGCAGCTCGGCGACAAGGACGGCAAGGAAATGGCTGCCGAGATACAAGGCTTGCGAGCTAAGATTCTCGCCGACCCGGAGAAAATGATCGACACCGTAAAGCAGCATCCGAAAGTTCTCGAGGCGTACAGCTCATGCACGGCGGACGTGGAAAACGGCGGGCACCGATTCGGCACCGATCTGTCGGATGCAGACAAGAAAGCGCTGATCGCTTTTCTCGCAACGTTGTAGTCACGGAGATCGGACATGATGGATGCGAGAACTTTTCACGACACCGCACGCCGCGCCGGGCTTGCCATTGCGGCGTTGCTGGCGCTGCAACTGGCGGGCTGCGATCAGATTGCCAAGTGGACCAGTAAACCGCCCGATCTCAAGTTTGCCAAGTACGACGCCGACTATCAGAGCAAGCAGGACTTCGCGTCGGTCGAGCACGAATATCCGCTGATGCCGGCGGATTTGAATAAACTTACGCCGGAGAATCTTGCCAACTACGACCAAGAGCAGGTCGATCAAATCTATGCGCGTCTCACAGCTGGGCCGATTCCGGATGGGCCATTCAACGGCGGTTTGTTTTTTCCGAAAGGACAAAGCGGCGACCGGCGCCTGTCCGAGATCGTCGGCCGCCTGCCCGGTGCTGCGGTCGAGCTGAAATCGATCAAGCTCGAAATGTTGGGCGGCGCGTTGTGGAAG
>JBDTMS010000196.1:0-7175 GCA_039934195.1 Betaproteobacteria bacterium | reverse complement strand
AGGACCGACGCTCGCCGCCGAATCGCCGCGTATGCGGTATGGGATGTCGTCATCTTCGTGCTGAACGTCCTCGCCTTCGTGCTGATCGGCCTGCAGTTGCGCGCGATCGTTACGCGAATGGAGCCCGGTCAGTGGCACCTCTACGGCCTGACTGCGTTTGCCGTATGTGCCACGGTGATCGTCAGCCGGATTGTTTGGGTGATGTCGCACAATACGATTGCGCGCTGGAGAATCCGCCGTTTCGGTGCACGCACGCGCCGCCCGATGACGCTGCCGACGATCGGCACCGGCATGATCATTTCCTGGTGCGGCATGCGCGGCATCGTAACCTTGGCCGCTGCATTGGCGTTGCCGCATACGCCGCAAGCCATGTTCCCGTATCGCGATCTCATCGTGCTGTGCGCGTTTTGTGTTGTACTCACCACCCTGGTGCTCCAAGGCGTGACGTTGCGCTGGCTGATCGAGAAGGTCGGCATACCGGATGACGGCGTGGTCGAACGCGAGGTCGCGACTGCGCGCCACGAGACCGCCCGCGTCGCGCTGGAAGCGTTGGATTTAGAAGCTGAAGGGGCGTCTCCGAACCTGCGCGAAAAATATCGTGCGCGCTTGCAATCGGCCGAGGAGCGATCGGCAGGCGTGCCGGTAGAAAGTCTGTCGAAGCAGTTGGAAGTACATCGGCGCGTGATCGAAGCGCAACGCCGCGCGCTGCTGGAGTTGCGAGCGCGGGACGTTATCGGCGATGCGGCATTTCACGTCGTAGAAGAAGAGCTCGCGTTGCTCGAGCTGGCTCTCCAGTCGGGCGCCTCGTCGAGTTGATCGGCTCGGCCACGGTCGTCATTGTCCGCCGACGATTTCAAGGAATGATGCGATTGTTTCTGAACTCACCGAACATGCGCAGAAACATCTCCTCCGTATCCACCAGGTCGTTGAAGCCGAGACGACGCGCTTTGCTGGTGTCGGAGACGATGTCGTAGTCCGACGCAAACACGTTGTCGGGATAACCCCATGCGACGATGTCCTGATAGCGGTGCGGCTTCAGCTCATGCTTGGCGACGATACGATCCCAGATCGGTCCCTTGTCCGCCATCATGCGCGTCAGATTCATATGACGTGGCTGCGCTAATTCCATTTCGAAGAACTCGGCGAGCTTCGGCCAGACGTACTGCCAGCGAATCAGATCGCCATTGGTGATGTTAAACGCCTGGTTCGCGCAGCGCGGCTCGGTCGCCATCCACGTCATCGCCTTCGCCAGCAATGCCGCGTCGGTGCACTGATAAAGCGCGGTATACGCACCTGGCTTGCCGGGAAAGCTGAGCGGCAATCCCAAGGTTTTGGAGATATTGGCGTAGACGGCGATCGCCAAAGTCAGATTCATCGGGCCGCCGGTGGAGAAACCGCAGACTGCGTGCGGCCGCACCACAGACCAGCTCCAGCGTTTGCCTTTCTGCCGCGCCTCGAGAGAATCCTGCTGGTCGTAATAAAAATTCGGCGGCATATGGCGCGGATCGTCTTCCTTCGCCGGCGTTTTGAACGGTCCGAGGTGGTTGCCATACCACTTGGTGCCTTCGGACAAATGCACGTGCTCGAGCGCCGGGGAGGCGGCCTCGATGGTTTCGACCAGGTTCACCAGCATGCCGGTGTTCGCCGTTACCGACTCGGCCGGATCGGCGCGTTCCAGGTAGGCAACGAAGAAAACATGGGAAATATCGGTGAGACCGCCCAGCTTGCTTTTACAGTCGGCGCGATCAAGCAAGTCGACTGAGATGTGCCGGTAATTGCCCGGTACGTCGGGCTTGCGCCGCGAGACCGCGACGATGTCCCAGCCGCCCTGCTCGAGCAAATGGGTCAATAGATAGCCTCCCACGAGGCCGGAAGCGCCGGTGACCAGCGCGGTACGTTTCGTCATTGCGGATTCTCGATTTGATGTGGATAGGGAGCGCGGCGAAGGCAACGCGGAAATCTTCCTTCAAGCACAGCACGCACTGTCCACGCAATTGCGCGGTCGTTCAAACGATACTTCCGAATGCGGGGCATGAGCGCCGCGAATGGGTGTATCGCCCTTAACTTCGCCGTGAACCATCCGTTAGCGATTGCATGTCGATTACTCTGTTGCCATTCATCCTCTCGTACCGACCACACGGCTGGACGACGGGACCGCGCTGATCGGCACCTGACATGCGCTACACGAAAAGCCTGTTCTGCGAGCTGCTGTTGAAGGACGACTGCTTCAACCGTGTGAAGCAACTGCTCGTCGACGACAAGACCGCATTCTCCGGCGGCGCGGTTCTCAACGAGGAGCAAAACGTATCGCAAAATCGCGTGAGCGAGATTCGTTGGATCGAAAATCCGGAATTGAAGACCATCTTCAATCCCATCGTCGCCGACGTGAACAAGGCCAACGCGTGGAACTTTGCGCTATCGCATGCGGAGCATTTCCAGCACGCCCGCTATGGCGTCGGCAACAAGTACGACTGGCACGTCGATCAGCATCCGCATCCGCACAAACTCGAAGGTGCAATCAGAAAAATCAGCTTCACGTTGTTCTTGAATGACGGCTATGAAGGCGGCGAGCTCGATTTAGAGATCGGCTCGCCGAGAAGCGAAAACCGCCACGCCACATTCACGAACAAAAAGCCGGGCACGATGGTGTTCTTTCTCGGCGATACCTGGCACCGCGTGCGGCCGGTTACCAGCGGCGTGCGCGAATCCATAGTGGGCTGGTATCTCGGGCCGCCGTACGTCTGAGCGACGCCCAGACTCAGCTTGGCCGCACGGCTACGACGCCATCGCCGGCTTGCGATCGAACCACGGTTTCGCCGCTTCGAGCTGAGCGCTCAAGCGAAACAGCGTCGCCTCATCGCCGTAGCGTCCGACGAGCTGCGTCGCAATCGGCAATCCAGTCTTGCTCTGATCGAGCGGCAGCATCACTGCAGGCTGCCCGGTGATGTTGAACCACACCGTGAACGGCGAAAACGTAAACACGCGCCGCCAGTATTCATCGACGTCGTCCATCATCATGTCGATCCAGCCGAGCTTCGGCGGCAGCATGCCGAGCCCCGGCGTCAGCAGCACGTCCCAATCCGCGTGAAAGGCGGCCATCTGCCGCGATAGCCGGTGCGCGGTTTGCATGGCCCGCGCGTAATCCGCGGCGGTGATTTTCTCGCCCATCTTCGCGGTGAGCCAAGTGATGCGCTCGACGTCTTCTTCGCGCGCCGCGCGTCCGGTGTTCGGATGACTGCCGAAATTCAAAATCGTCGCGGTCGATGCGAGCGTGAGAAATGTCGGCACGACTGCGGCTCGCTCGATTTCGGGATCGCGTTGCTCGACTTGGTGACCGAGTTCGGCGCAGAGCGCTACGGTGTCAGCCAGTGCGCGCAGACATTCGGGATCGACGCTGACGCCGTTCGGCGCGGCAGCCGTCCAGGCGATGCGAAGCTTTCCGGGTTTCTGGCCGACCTCGTTCAGATACGGGCCGGCAGGAAGCGGCGCGACGTATGGATCGCCCGGTCCGGCACCGCGCGTGGCATCGAGCAGCGCTGCGCAATCGCGCACGCTCAAGGTCACCGCATGTTCGGTCGCAAGTCCTGCGATACCCTCGCCGGCGTATGGTGCAAATGTATTGCGGCTGCGCGTGGGCTTCAGTCCAACCACGCCGCAACAAGCGGCAGGCGCGCGGATCGAACCGAAGCCATCGGACGCATGCGCCATCGGGAGGATGCGCGCCGCGACCGCTGCCGCGGCGCCGCCGCTGGAGCCCGCGGAGATACGCGTGACGTCCCAGGGATTGCGCGTCGGACCGTACAGGCGCGGCTCGCAGGTCAGCGACAGCCCGTGCTCGGGTGTGTTCGTGCGCCCGAAGATGACCAGGCCTGCGCGCTTCAGGCGCTTGACGTGCTCGCTGTCGGCAGTCGCGGGTGCCGTGTCGGCGAAGAATCTCGAACCGCGCGTCATGCCGACACCGGCAACCGCCGAGGTAAGATCTTTCATCAGAAACGGCACGCCGCGAAACGGACCATCCGGCAAGCCATCGGCGATCGTTTTTTTCGCGTAATCGTACAGCTTCATGACCACCGCGTTGATTGCCGGGTTGCGCGCCTCGACGCGCTCGATCGCTGCGTCGAGCAGCGCGCTCGGCGTAACTTTATTTTGTCGCACCAGCTCTGCGAGCCCGAGCGCGTCATAGTGTTCGTAGTCGGCGAATCCGCTCATCGCTTACTCCTCCAGGTCAGCGATTGTGCCACCGCTGTCCGGTGAGTGCGATACGGCGCCGATCGCCGACGCGGAGAAAGCGTTGGCGTGCTGGGCGAAGCCGACCTGCTAAAAAGTCTCGCCGAACGGACGCACGTCGAGTTCCTGCGTCCACGCAGAACGCTGCTGCCGATGAATGTGCCAGTAGGCATCCGCGATGGCGTCGATGCCGAGCAGAGCGTCGTTGCCGTGTTCCTTGAGCAATTGCGGACGCAGCCGATGCAGACGCTCGCCGTCGATGCCGCCGTCGATCACGACGTGCGCTACGTGGATGCCTTGCGGTCCGTATTCACGTGCCATGCTTTGCGAGATCATGCGCAGCGCCGCTTTTGCAGCGGAGAAGTGGGCGTAACCCGGCTTGCCGCGCAAACTTGCTGACGCGCCGGTAAACAGAATCGTTCCGCGACCGAGCGGCACCAACTGGCGCGCCGCCTCGCGGCCGACGAGAAATCCGCCGAAACAGCCGATGCGCCAGAAGTCTTCGAACTGCGCTGCCGTCAGCTCACGAAAATCGATGCGCGCATTGTTGCCGGCATTGGATACGACGAGATCGGGCGCGTCGAACCCGCTGCCTGCCGACATCGCGCGATCGAATAAGCGAATGACATCGGCTTCGACCGTCGTGTCGGTTACGACGGCTACCGCGCTGCCGCCGGCCTTCTCGATCGTTTGTGCGACTTTCTGAATTTTGTCGGCGGTGCGTCCGGCCACGAAGACGTGGTGTCCCTCTGTTGCGAAACGACGGCACAGTGCGGCCCCGAGACCTAGCTCGGCGCCGACCCCGACTACGATTGCGACCGGTTTGCTCATGGCGCCTCCTTGCGTGAAGAAGTTAAAAGTGAAGGATTCAAAACGATCGCTTGCTTGGGTCGCGTGCGAGCGCCGCGCCGCCAGAAGCGAATCGGCACCGCGCCACGATCGTTATTGAACCAGACACCGGAACCGACTGCTGCCGCCAGCGACACGCCGTATACGACGAGCCCCAGCGCCAGAGCAGCGAACATCCAGGTCAGCGAGCCGGTGAGACGCAATGCGAGCCAGCCGCCACCGATCGCGATCACTAGACGAATAAACCCGCTCAACAACGGCCACAGCAATCTGCCGGCGCCTTGCGACGCGAAGTAGAGCGACAGGCCGAGCCCGAAAAAACCGTACGTCGGCCCGACGACGCGCAGATACGCAGTGCCGGTATCGAGCATGCGTGCATGATTGCCGAACAGCCCTAGCCATGCGTGCGGCCAGATCGCTGCCGCGAGTCCGATCGTTTCGCTGATGGCGAAAGCGAGAGCGCCGCCGATCATCGCAATGCGTAGCGCGCGTTCCATTTGGCCGGCGCCGATATTGGTTCCCACCAATGCAACCATCGGCGCGCCCAACCCGAACACCAGCGGGATGAGCAGATATTCGAGCCGCGCGCCGGTGCCGTAGCCGGCCACCGCGTCCGGCCCAGCCGCGGCGCCGACCAGCGCAGTCGTCAGAAGAAACACGAGCGTCGTCTGCAGCGTGCTGACGGAACCGACCGCACCGACGCGCAGGATGTCGAGGAACAAGACGGCACGCAGCCGCGCCAGACGCGGGCGCACGATCGATTTGCCGGTCCACATGTACCACGCCATGCCGCCCGCGGTCAGCACGGTCGTCAGCACCACCGCAACACCCCCGCCGGCAATGCCCATCGCGGGAATCGGTCCGAATCCGAATATCAGCAGCGGCGACAGCGGAATCAGCAACACGACGCCGACGCAGATCGCAACCGATGGGACCAGCATATTACCGGTGCCGCGCAGCACGCTCGCAAACGCGTTCAGCAGCCACACGAGCACGGCGCCGGCGAAGACGACGTTCGAATATTGCAGTGCTGCGTCGAGTGAAGCGCCTTCCGCGCCGAGCGCGCGATACAGTTGTGGACCGAAGATCAGTACGGCAGCACTACACAAAATGCCGAGTGCGGCGTTGATGATAATCGCGTGCAGCACGAGCGCATCCGCGTCGTCTCGCCGTCCTGCGCCGAGCGCACGCGCGATTGCGGAGGCAATACCGCCGCCGATTGCGCCGCCCGAAAGCATTTGCATCATCATGAAACCCGGGAATACGACCGCCATTCCGGCTAACGCGTCGATTCCCAGACGCGATACCCACCAGGTCTCGATCAAGCCGGTAGACGCCTGCGCAAGCATCACCAGAATGTTCGGCCACGCTAAGCGCAACAACGTCGGGACGATGGGTCCTTCGAGTAGCAGGCGAGTGCGCGGATTCATCGCGACGCGCTCGACGGCTTTGCTTTGCTCGAGCGGCACGGGCGCGTTCACGCTGGGCTCTTCGATTTGCGCGGGCTGCGCGACGTGCGGACGCGCGCGGGAGGCGTGACACCGACGCCGGCGGCGGTGCCTCGTGCTGCATACTTGCGGCGCGTACTCGCGCTCGCAGCAGGGCCGGGCGTGAACATGTAGTCCGGCTCGACCAGTGCGCGCCCCGACGCGCGATCGACCATTACCGGATCGGCGACATCGCCGGTTTTCGCATCGACCAACAACACGCTCGCGCCTTCCGGCGCAAAGTGCTTATTGCCCCACGCGTATAGCGCGACGATCACCTGACGAAAATCGCGGCCGCGTTCAGTCAGCAGATATTCGTAGCGCGGCGGGCGTTCGCTGTATTGACTCCGCTCGAGCAGACCTGCGTCCACCAGCGCGCTCAAGCGGCGCGTCAGCATGTTGGGCGCGATACCGAGACTCTGCTCGAATTGGTCGAAGCGCGTCATCCCGTGCAGGGCATCGCGCAGAATCAGGATGCTCCACCATTCGCCGACTCTTTCGAGACTGCGCGCGATGGGGCACTTCATTTGGCCGAAGCTTTTGCGTTGCATCCCGGCAGCGTGGCTGATCGCGCCGAGCAAGGCGCGAGCTGTCACGAACGGGCTGTTACGC
>JBDTMS010000195.1:0-7185 GCA_039934195.1 Betaproteobacteria bacterium | reverse complement strand
CGCCGCCAGCCCATCGATCGCTTCGAAATCGCGAATGCCACTCGCCGGATCGCGGTCGCGCAACATGAGATCGAACCGCGCATTGCTTTCCGACGTGTGTCGCCCGCCATAGTTGAACGGACCGTAAACAGCGAGCACGCCATCTGCCGGTAACAAACTGCGCGCTTGTTGGAACACGCGCTCGACGCGCGGCCACGAAACGATGTGCAGCGTGTTCGATGTAAATATCGCATCAGCGCCGGTTTGTGGCCAGACAGGTTCGTCGATGTCGAGCGCGATCGGCTCCAGCAGATTCTCGAGATTCGCCTCCGCGAACCACAGCCGCATTCCCGGCAAATGTTCTGCGACCTCGCTCGGCTGCCATCGCACATGAGTCAGATGCCGCGCGAAATGCACGGCGTGCTGGCCGGTGCCGCTGCCGATCTCGAGTACTTTCGTTCGGCTGGAAAAAGCCGATTGCAGCACGCTGAGGATCGGTGCTTGGTTGCGATCGCAGGCTTCCGAGTAAGGCTTTTGCATCGGTTTCATGGAGAAAATAAATACGATAGGAGCGCACCAACGCAATGCAGCGACACCAGTCATGGCGCTATCGCGGTGCGCAGAGGTGGCCGCGGGTGCTGCGCTATTTATCGCGCAAACGAGACCCTTCTATCCGGATATCAGGAGCTTACTCGCACGCGCCCTGCATCGCAGAGGCTTACACGGCGCTGGTATCCGAATTGCAATTGACTGCGCAGCGGCGAGCAGCTTTGCGCGGGTTACAGCGTGAAGCATCGTGTCAGGACAGCTAGGATCCGGTCGATTTCGCACGCAGAATCGGCGCTGGTCCGAGAGCAGTCCGGCCTGAAGTTCAGGCTTCACGGAGGGATAAAAGCCCGGGAGAGCAGAGCTGCAATCCCGCGCGCTCGAATTTCCCACGAGAACCCGACATGCTGCTTCGCTCGTCTCGTCTGAGCTCTTTTTCAAGTCCGCGCTCGCGACTCTATTCCTCGCGCTGTTCTGCCACACCGGCATGGCGGCAAGCACGATCAAGATCGGCACCGCCGTGTGGATCGGCTACGGTCCGTTCTACGTTGCCGAAGCGCTCGACTTGTACAAGAAGCACGGTGTGAAGGTGAAGCTGCAATACTTCACCGACCCCGCGCTGATTCCGCCGGCCATCGTCGGCGGTTCGATCGACGGCGGCATGCTCACCTACGATCAGGTGATCGGCCAGGTGGCCAAAAACATCCCGATGAAACTCGTCATGCCGATCGACTACTCCAACGGCGGCGATGCAATCGTCGCGAGCAAAGACATCACCAAGGTCGCCGACTTCAAAGGCAAGAAGGTTGCCTACAACCCGCTGTCGCCGTCGGACTTTCTGCTTGCGTACGCGCTGCAAGTAAACAAGATGACCGAGAAGGATATCCAACCGGTGAACATGACGCCAGAGGCGATCCCCGCAGCGATGGCATCCGGTTCATTGCCGGTCGGCGTAACCTATGAGCCCAATGTGTCGCAAATCGTAGCGCTCGAAGGCGGCAGCAAATTCCACGTCGTGTATTCGTCGAAAGACGCGCCGGGGCTGATTACCGACGTGCTTGTGTTCAAGGCGGAATACATCAAGGCGCATCCGAAAGACGTTGTGGCGATCATGCAGGCCTACCTGGACGGTATGGCCTACATGAAGAAAAGTCCCGACGAATCCGCGAAGATTATCGGCAAAGCGATGGGGGTGTCCGCCGCCGAAGTGAAGGATCAGCTCACCGGTGTGTTCAACATTCCCCTGGCCGACATGCCGAAAAATTTCGCGAAAAGCAAGGACACGACTTCATTGCATGCGAGCGGTGCGGTCATCGGAAACATTCTGATCGCCAACGGTCAGATCAAGACGACGCCGCCGATCGAAGATACGTTCGACGACTCGCTGCTCAAAGGCATGGCGAAGAAGTAAACGTGGCGAAAAAATAAGTATGGCGAAGAAAATAGCGCCGTAAACCGCGACCCGCAGACGGACAACCGCACCAACGATGCTTGCGAAATATTTCCGCTCACGCAACAGTGCAACGCCGAACGTTATCGCGCTGAGCTACACCTTGCTCGGTTATGCGGCCGGCGTCGCCTTGTTGTTCGCCGATTCCTGGCTAGTGAAGCTGGCGGGCACGCTATTGACTGCGCACGCGCTGACCTTCAGCGCGTACTTCCTGCACGAATTCGCGCATCAGAGCGTATTCCGCGCCGGGGCCGCGAACAACGCCTGGGGTGCGTTCATGAGCTGGATCAACGGCGGCTGCTACGCGCCGTTCTCTGCATTGCGGCGCAAGCACATGCGCCACTATGTCGATCGTGCGGATGTGCTGACGTTCGACTTCAAGCGGTTTCTCGACTCGTCACCGAGCTGGTTTCAGCGAGCCGTCCTCACGGCGGAATGGGCTTACGTTCCGGCGGTCGAGCTGCTCATGCACGCGTACGTGATGGTGCTGCCGTTTATCAAGCGCGAGCGCAAATCGCAGCGGCCGCGCGCAATCGCAATCATCGCCATTCGCGTCGCATTGTTCGCGGCGATGGGATGGTTCTCGCCGTCGGCGCTCGCGCTCTACTGCGTGAGCTACATGCTGATGCTGCATATGTTGCGCTTCACCGATGCGTACCAGCACACCTACGACGCGTTTGCCGTTTTGGAAGAAGGCGATATTCCAAACGACAAAGTGCGCGACCGTCTCTACGAGCAGGGCAACACCTATTCCAATCTGCTCTCGGCCGGACATCCGCTGCTCAATCTTTTGCTGTTGAATTTCTCCTACCACAACGCGCATCACGAACGCCCAGTGGCGCCCTGGCACGAGCTACCGAATTTGCATGCCGAGCTGTTCCCTGGGGAATATGTGCAGGTGATTCCGATGCGCCTATTGCTGCGCGGTTATCACCGCGATCGCATCGCGCGCGTCATCGCGGACGACTACGGTGAAGTCAAGCCCGGCCAGGTCGACGGATTTCTGGGCGCGGTCGGCGTATCGTTTCTAACCGCGGTCTAGCATCGTCTTCGCGATGACGTCGGCCGAGTTATCGTTGCGCGGGCGTACCGCGCTCGTCACCGGTGCTGCGACCGGCATCGGTCGTGCGATTGCGATTACGCTGGCGGCCGCCGGTGCGCGTGTCGCGGTGAACCATCTCGACACGGCGGACGAAGCCGAAGAAGTCGTGCAGCAGATCTCGCGAGCAGGCGGCGAAGCCGTCGCGGTGCAAGCCGATGTAACCCGCGAATCGCAAGTGCACGGCATGATCGAGCAGATCGAACGAAAATTCGCAGCGCTCGACATTCTGATCGACAACGCCGGCATCATCCTCGAGAAGCCGTTTCTGCAAACGTCGGAAAGCGATTGGGATCGGGTGCTCAACGCCGATCTCAAATCTGTTTTCCTGTGCAGCCGCGCCGCGCTGATCGGCATGTACAAGCGCCAGACCGGCACCATCATCAACATCGCCTCGGAGCTCGGCTATCTCGGCCGCGCCGGCTTCGCGCCGTATTGCACGGCGAAAGCCGGCGTGATCGGGTTGACGCGTTCGCTCGCCCGCGAGTTCGCACCCGCCATCCGCGTGAATGCGATTGCGCCGGGCCCGGTGAATACGGCGATGCTGTCGCTCGAACAGATGAGCCCTGCGGTACGCGAGCAGGAAGCGGCGATTCCAGCCGGGCGTATCGGCGATCCGCATGAGATCGCGAGCACTGCGCTATTCCTCGCTTCGGATTTCGCGTCGTTTTATTACGGGCAAGTGCTCGGACCCAACGGCGGTGCATTGATGGCATAGCGCTCGGCGCAGCGCTCATCAATCGCATGCAAAATGGACTCCTTGCAATCATCGTGACTGCCGACAACCAACATGGTCGAACCCGCACCCGCGATACGAAGCGAACGTCTCGGGGTGATCGCCCTGCTGGTCAGCGGCATTCTCTGGGGCGTGGTCTGGCTGCCGCTCAAGCATTTCGCCGCACACGGCCTGAGCGGCTTGGGCATGACCTTGATGAGCTACGGCACGGTCGGGTTGCTCACGGCAGCGTTGATCTGGCGCGAGCGCGCTGCGTGGCGAGCACAAACGCCGCTGTTCCTCGCGGCTGCGTTGATCGGCGGGACCGCCAACGTCTGCTTCATCACCGCGCTGATGTTCGGCGAAGTCGTACGCGTGATGCTGTTGTTCTACCTGGCGCCGGTGTGGGGTGTGCTCGGCGCACGCGTGTTTCTGAAAGAACCGATCACGCCGGCGCGCATCGCCGGCGTTGCGATGGCGGTGATCGGCGCGCTGCTGATACTTGGCGGTCCCGGTGCATTAGCGGCGCCGATATCGATTGCCGATTTGCTCGGCTTGGCGTCCGGCTTTCTCTATGCCACGCAGAACATCGCGTTCCGTGGCGCCGATCGGGTGCCCGTGCTTTCGAAAGCGCTCTCGGTGTTTCTCGGGTGCGGCATCGTATCCGCATTGCTGCTGCCGTTTACCGGGCAAATCGTGCAGCTGCCGTCGTTCAGCATCGCCTTGCAGATTCTCGCGTTCGGTCTTTGGATAATCGCAGCGATGTGGACGACGATGTACGGCGTGACCCATCTGGAAGCCGGGCGCTCTGCCGTGCTGCTGGTGTTTGAGTTAGTGGCCGCCGTCGCCTCCGCGATGCTGGTCGGCGGCGAGCGTTTGAGTTGGGTGGAATGGATCGGCGCTGTGCTGATTACCGCAGCGGCATTGCTGGAAGCGCGCAGCGTGACAACCGTCGAGGGGAAAGCCGCATGACCGAAGTAATGATGAATCGCATGAGCTGGGTCGACTACAGCGAGCGCGTGCAGCGAGACCGCGCGACGGTGTTATTGCCGGTCGGCGCAACCGAGCAGCACGGGCCGCACTTGCCGCTCGGCACCGATCACCTGCTCGCCGAAGCAGTGTCGCGCAGTGTCGCGCAGCAGGTTTCCGGCATCGTCGCGCCGGCGCTCTCGTACGGATTCAAATCGCAACCCAAGTGCGGCGGCGGTCAGCAATTCTGCGGCACCACCAGCCTCGACGCAGCGACCCTGGTCGCTTGTTTTCGCCAGGGTCTCGGGGCTAGGGGCTGGGGACTAGGCTAAAAAACGCGCGCCGGAGCGGCGCGTCAGATCCCGTACTTAAAGGATGGCAGTGTGACTACGAGTAGAAATTATCGCGCTCTATTCTGCCGTTGCTCAGGATTCATTCGCTGTTCAGATCGTCGCGGATGACTCGGCTGCGCGCACTGCCTTTGCCACCTGTGTTCATGCCTTTTACGCGCAGCAGCGTGCGCTGCAATACCTGCGCATCGCCGCTCGCGCGATGGCGCGTGAACGCCATCTCTCCTTCCACTGCGTCTTTCACGCCGTGCCAGCGCGATGCCTCCTCGTCACTGAGCAAAGTTCGCAGGCTTTCGACACGAAAGCGCGGCAGCACTCTCGCTTCGGCGAACAGCAATCCGAGCCAGGTGAAGTCGTTGCCCCAGCCATCGGAATAGACCACCCGGTCGCGCAGCAGCGTGTTCAGCTCGCGTGCGACTTCGCTCACATCGCGGCCCAGCCGCAGCAGCACGTCATGCGAGATACCGTGAATCGATTCGGCCGCCGGATCCCAATGCGTCCAGCTCAGCGCCGGACGTATCAATGCGCAATGCGAGCTGCCGTCCTCCAGGGCGAAGCCGACTTCGATGGGAAATCCGCCGGCGCCGAACCCGGACGCCTCGACATCGAGCACAGCGGGAACGTTGATGCCGGCGGGTATTGCGGAGAAATCCAGCTTCGGTGCTTTAGCCATGAGTGTAGTTTGATTTTCAGTGGATTGAAGACTCCCCGAGCCGAATCAAACATTTCTATACGAGCAACGCTATTTATTGACTACAACTTATTGATTACAACGCTTCGACCATCTTCGGCCAGCGGTGGGCCCATGGCGCTGCGGCCTCGAACGCAGCCGACGCCTGCAGCACCGCTGCATCGCCCAGGTGCGGTCCCACGATCTGCAAGCCCACAGGCAACCCGTCCTTGGTCCAGCCCGCCGGGATCGTCGCGGCGGGTTGTCCCGTCATGTTGAACGGGAACGTGAATGCAAGCCAGTTGAACGGCTCCACCGTGCGACCTTCGATAACGGTCGGCCCCTGAATCTGCAATTCGAACGGCGGCACCGCCAAGGTCGGCGTCAGCAATAAATCGTAGTTGCGCATGAAGCGCCACATCTTGTTGTTGACCGCTTTGCGCATGACCATCGCGTCGGTGAACTGCTCGGCCGTCCATTCGGTACGCAAGAATTCCTGCAAGTGCGGCTGCATTTTGTCGCCGAGCTTATCCGCCATCGCACGCATGCCTTTGAGATCGCTTTCGCGTGCGACCAGTCCCCAGAAAGCTTCGTACGGATCGCTCCAGCCCGGATGCGCCTCCTCGACGATGCAACCGAGATCGCGCTCGAATACTTTGACGGCCTCGCCCACGATGCGCCGCACTTCGGGATCGACCGCCGCGTAGCCCCAGTCGGCGCTATACGCGATCTTCTTGCCCTTGAGATTGCCTTGCAGCGATTGCATCCAGTCGAAGCCCGCTTCCACCGGAATTGACCGGCGATCGCGGGCGTCGGGGCCGGCAATCACCGACAACATCAACGCGCTGTCGGCCACCGTGCGGCTCATCGGTCCGATGTGCTCGAGCGATTCCCAACTCGACACGCCGGGATAGCGTTCGTCTTTTACGCCGGGATACAGCGGCACGCGTCCCATCGATGCCTTGATTCCGTACAACCCACAGAACGAGCTCGGAATGCGCACGGAACCGCCGCCATCGCTGCCGATCGCGAACGGCCCCATGCCGGCCGCAACCGAGGCACCGGAGCCCGCGCTCGATCCGCCCGAAGTGCGCTCCGGATTCCATGGATTGCGCGTTGTGGGAAAAATCTCGTTGTGACCGACACCGCTGTAGCCGAACTCGGGCACGTTGGTTTTACCGATGATGATGGCGCCGGCATTCTTCAGCCGCTCGACCACAATGTCGTCTTCATCGGGAACGAAGTCCGCGTACGCCCATGAGCCGGATACGGTCTTGATGCCCGCCGTGCACACCAGATCTTTTATCGCAACCGGCACGCCGGCGAGCGGCCCGAGCGGGCGACCCGCTTGGATATCGGCCTGCACTTCTTTTGCTCTAGCGCGCGCCAACTCCGGCGTCGGCGTAC
>JBDTMS010000194.1:0-7199 GCA_039934195.1 Betaproteobacteria bacterium | reverse complement strand
CACCCTGCACGACGTTCAGGCCGATGCCGCCCAGACCGAACACGACGACGTTCGCGCCCGGCTCGACTTTTGCCGTGTTAATCACCGCGCCGATGCCGGTGGTAACCCCGCAGCCGATGTAGCAAACCTTATCGTACGGCGCATCTTCGCGAATTTTCGCCAATGCGATTTCGGGCACGACGGTAAAGTTCGCGAACGTCGATGTGCCCATGTAGTGATGCAGCTTTTTGCCGCCGATCGAGAAGCGGCTGCTGCCGTCCGGCATCAAGCCCTGGCCCTGCGTTACGCGAATGGCCTGGCACAGATTGGTCTTGTGGCTCACGCAATACTCGCACTCGCGGCATTCGGGAACGTAGAGCGGAATAACGTGGTCGCCCTTCTTCAGGCTCTTCACGCCCGGTCCGACGTCGACTACGACACCGGCGCCTTCGTGACCCAGGATCGTGGGGAACAACCCTTCGGGGTCAGCGCCCGAGCGGGTGAATTCGTCGGTATGGCAAATGCCGGTCGCTTTGATTTCCACCAGAACCTCGCCGGCGCGAGGGCCGTCGAGTTGCACCGTTTCGATCGTCAGTGGTGCGCCTGCCTTATAAGCCACGGCTGCCCGGACATCCATCTTTTGGCTCCTCTTTATGTTCGACCTTGCTTGGGGGATCGATTGCTTCGTGATCTGCGCGACAGCGAACGCGTGGGCGGACCAGCGCGCCGCGCTCGAATTGGGCCGGCAAGACGCTGAGTCGCCCGCGACTGCGTGATTCTTGTCTTTGCCGCTATTGCCGCGTTTACTTCGCGGCTACCGGATCGGGCTGAATCTCAAAGTAGCGAGAGCGCGACGCGGTTTGATTTTCGTAAATCGAGCCCTGGTTCAGCGCCGGC
Organism: Betaproteobacteria bacterium; assembly: GCA_039934195.1. Classification (GTDB taxonomy): domain Bacteria; phylum Pseudomonadota; class Gammaproteobacteria; order Burkholderiales; family SHXO01; genus SHXO01. The sequence goes on along the minus strand of JBDTMS010000194.1, from coordinate 6,323 downwards.
GGCAACGGCATGCGAATCGGCACCGATTCGGTCCGCGGCTCGATTGTCGATTTACCGCACAGCATGCGGCTGTCGAATTCTTCCAGCGTCTTGAAGTTCACCAGCGGCCACGCGTCGGCGGAGCTGCATTCATACAACAGCAGCTGACGTGGCTTGTTCGACGTGTTTTGTCCCGACCCGTGTACGAGACGTACGTGATGGAACGATGCCGAGCCGGCCTTTCCGGTAATGGTCACCGCCTTCTCATACGGCAACTTGGATACGGACGGATCCATCGCGCCGCAAAAGCGGCCATCGGCGTGGTGACTGTGGATCGGACCTTTGTGGGTGCCAGGCAGCAGCATCAAGGGGCCGTTTTCCAGCTCGAGGTCATCGAGCATTACGCCGACCGCGAGCAGATCATCGTTGGTGTGCGGGTAGAACGCCCAGTCCTGATGCCACTCGACCGGCGAACCGTACTTCGGATCTTTCGTGTTCAACTTGGTGCCATGCAGCCGCACGTTCGGCCCGAGCAGTTTGGTCAGCACGCTGAGCATCTTCGGACTCTTGCCGAATTCCCAAAAGACCGGCGCCACCAAATGCGGTTGTTTGATGCGGCGCACACGAGGTGATTCTGGCGAATGCGTCGGTTCGAGATCGTACACATCGGTGTGCGACGTGACACCTCTGGCCTTCTCGACGAGCTCGGCAATGACGCGTTTCATCTCGAGCACCACGTCGGGTTCGACCAGGTTTTCGACGACCACATAGCCATTGTCTTTATAAAAAGCGACGTCACGATCCGAAATCACGATACCGATCCTCTATGAAAATTTGCTTCGGGCGGTGCTACGGGGCCCGGCGGGTGTTACCAGGGCCCTGGCGATGCTGAAAGTGCCGCGTTGGTATTGCCCAAAGTGCCGCGTTGGTATTGCCCAAAGTGCCCGCTGGTATTGCTCAAAGTGCCCGCTGGTATTGCTCAAAGTGCCCGTTGATATTGCTCAAAGTGCGTGGCTTAACGACGTCCAGCGTGGCTCAGTGTACGCACCGAAACGGTGTACGTTAAAACGCGCCCACACACGCTGTCAACGTTGTCAGCATGCTACCGGCGCCGGGCGTCGCTATTCGAATACCGCTTCAACCGTACCGACGTTCTCGATGGTCATCTTCACCGCATCGCCCGGATCGAGCCATTTGGTCTCGACAACGCTGCCGGTGAATACGAACTCGCCGGCGCGCAGGCTGCGTCCACGTTGCGCGAGGGTATTTGCGAGCCACGCCAGCGCTTCGAATGGATGACCCATGACATCCGCGCCGCGGCCGCGCCCGACTTCGGTCTCGTTGATCGACGTCGTACCGGTAAGCGTCGCCAGGTCGAGTGCCTGCCAATCGGTTAACGGCGCGCCGACTACGCAACCGGCGTCGAAGAAGTCGTCCGCAATCAATGTCGGCGTGCCGAGTGTTTTGAAATCCGTGTAGCGCTCGTCGACGATTTCCATGCCCGCCATCAGCGCACCGACGGCAGCAGCGACGCCGGCGCGCGTGAACGGCGCGCTCTCGAACGGCAAATCGCGATCGAGCCGCACAACCATCTCGCACTCGACGCCGACGCGAACGAAGTCCGCGTGCGCAACGCGCGCGGGACTGGTGTGGACCGTACTCGCGAAAACCCCGCCGGCGCACGGGTTCTCGATGGCAAGAAACGCCTGCATCACTTTGGTCGTGCAACCGATCTTGTGCCCGACGATCGGTCCGCTACCGTCCGCGGTCAACAGCGCATGCACGCGATCTTGCAGCGCATATCCCGCCCGCTCATTGGCCGGCCGCAGCGGCGCGGGCAGAGGAGGCAAGGCGCGCCGCTGTAGACGGTGGTCGGCGATGATGCGAGCTGCCTGTGCTTGGTTGTCGTCGGTCATGTCGGTTAGTCCATCACCGTGTTGTCGATCAATGTGCAGCGGCGTACCAGATCACTGAAAAGAACGCAGCCAGAACGCCGACGATCTGAATCGCGATGTGCGTCGTTTCGCGCACGTTCGATTTGGACATCGTGAGCAATCGGTCCGATGCAAGCAGCGTCCAAATCATCGCCACTAAGCCGACGATGGCCGGCAAGATCGCCCACGCATGCATCAACCGGCTCAAAAAATACAGAAAGAAATAGTAAGCACCGAAGAACGCCGACCAGACCGCCATGCGCACCACTGCTCGCAGACTGGCGCTGCCCGGTCGATGCCCGGCGTTTAAGGCCGTGCGCCGCGCGCCGCGAAAAATCGCACGCACACCGATAAAGACGAAGTAGCCCAATCCGAGGCTCAGTATCGCGGTGCCACCGCCGAACAACCAAGGCATCCAGTCGGTTTCGCTCATCGACTGACGCGAGCCGTCCACACGGTAATGTTCATAAGGGCTGATTCTACGCGCTCGCAGCACCGCACGCGGCATTCGCGTGCTGCACCCGCGCAATCGCGATCATCCGAAAATAGCGCCCGAGGTCGACCGGAACCTTGCTTGACATGGCCGCAAGCTGTTCAACATAATCGATTCGCTGTGGAACCCGGTAGCGTGCACAATGACGGCGCGCGTTGCTGGTTCCGCATTTCGATGCCGCATCCTGCATGTGCAAACTGCGCAGCCTGGTTTCGCTAGGCAGCGCGGTTTCGCAGCTGGGTTTCGATATAGCAGCCGGGTTTCGATATGGCAGCGCTGATTCGGTGCTGCGCACCGATCCGATAGCGCACAGCGGGGCGTTTCGGAATGCAGAATATGACGAACGCGCAAACCAAATAAGAATTTTCCGGGAGGAGCCATCATGAGGGATCGTTTTCGTTACGGCCCGCAGCAGCTCGTTGTCGCTGCTATCGCGGCAACCGCGCTGCTCGCATCGGGTACCGCTGCAGCGCAGAGCGCCGCGCAAACAGCGGTCGATGCTGCCAAGAAGATCTGCACCGACAAGACCATCACCATTGTCTGGGAAGCGGGCCTGCAATCGCAGGACCCGATTACCTTCTCCGGACCGAAGTGGGAAAAGCTCACGGGCTGCAAGGTGAAGGTGGTCGAAGTGCCGACCGCTGAGATGTTCACCAAGATCATGCAGGAATACCGCGCGGGCACCGGCGCTTATGACGCGCTCAATGTGATCCCGGCGTGGATGCCCGATCTGGTGCAGGCAGGTGCGCTCGAGCAGCTCGACAAGTACGTCGACAAGTTCGGCTACCGCGCGGAGCTGCAGAATATCGCGCCGACCTATCGCGACAATCAGATGACCGTCAACGGCAAGATCTACGGTTTCCCCGACGACGGCGATGTGTTCATCATGTATTACCGCAAAGATATTTTTGCGCGCGCCGATCTCAAGAGCGCGTTCAAAGCGAAGTACAACTATGAGCTGGCGCCGCCAAAGACTTGGAAAGAATTCGACGACATCGGCAGCTTTCTCAGCGAGAAGCTGAAATCCGAAGGCATCTACGGCGGCGCGTTCTTCCGCGAGCCGCCGCTGGCGATGTTCATGTTCGAAGAGCGCTTCCGCAACGAAGGCGGCAAATTCTTCGATGCCGGCACCATGAAGGCCACGATCAACAGTCCGGTCGGCGTCAAAGCCTTCACCGAGATGCGCAAGGAAAACCGGTTCATGCCGCCGGGCGTGGAGAAATTCGGCTTCGTCGATAACCTGGCCGTATTTCTGCAGGGTCAGAGCGCGATGACGATTTCATGGCCGCCGTACGGCCGTTTCGCTGCGGGCTATCTCGCCAATGAGAAGGCACTGAGCTGGGTGCCGAAGTCGCAAGTGGCGAACAAGGTCGGCTATGCGCTGCCGCCCGGCGGACATCCCGAGCTCGCCGCCGGCTTCTCGCTCTCGGTTGCATCGACCAGCAAACAGAAAGACCAGGCCTATCTGTTCATCCAGTGGCTCAACAGCGAAGAGATTTCCAATCAGCGCGTGCAGCTGCCCTATGCGCTGCGCGATCCGTTCCGCAGATCGCATTACGCAAATAAAGACTATCAAAGCAAGTGGCCCGACGCCAAGGAATACCTGGCGACGCTGCAGGACGCGTCGAAGACCGGTCTGCTCGACCTGTCTTTGATCCAGACCGACAAATACGAAGAAGCGATCCGCCAGGGCATCAGCCGGCTGTGGAGCGGCGAAGATCCCAAACAGATTCTCGACGACGTTGCCAAACAGTGGGACGCGGTCACGCAGCAAGTCGGCGTCGCCAAGCAGAAAGCCGTGTATACCGCCTGGGCGGCAAAGTCCGGCGGCTATCCGGGCAACAGCGCCGCTGCCGAACCTGAACAGAAGAAGCCGGCAAAACAGAAGTCGAAAAAGGCAGCGGCAAAACAATAGCAACGCTAGCCGTTTGAGAATCAGTCGGTGCAGTGGCGAGAATCGACAAAGCCAAGCAGCGAGATCGGTTTGCGCTTCACGGGAGCGCTGCGTTCGCAGCGCTCCCGTGACTGTGATTGCGCCCCGGATCGTTTGTTTAATCTCGCGGACCGTGTCGATGTTCGTTGTTCAACCGCCGACCCCGTGCAATACGTCGCGCGTCCGACGACTTTCCTTATCTGATCCAAACATCGGCGGCTCAACATGCATTCCCCCGCCTCTTCTCTCGCTCCGATCGCGCAGCGTCCACCGTTTGCAGATCGCAACTTCAAGCTGTTCCTGGTCGCCCCGTCGATCTTGATTTTGCTGTTGATCGGCATCTTTCCGCTGATCTACCTGCTGGTGGTGAGCTTTCAAGGCATCACCATGACGGACACCGACACCGGTTTCGTCGGCCTGCGCAATTTCTCCATGCTGTTCCACGACCAGCGCTTGTGGGAAGCGTTTCTGCACACATTGATCCTGACCGCAGTGGCGCTGCCGCTCGAATTGCTTCTCGGCATGGTGATGGCGCAGCTGTTCCTCGACGCGCTGCCCGGACGACAGGTGTTCATCGCCTTGCTGGTGTTGCCCGTGGTGGTGTCGCCGATCGTATCCGGCGCGACCTGGGCGTTGATGTTCAACAATCGCTTCGGACCGATCAGTCAGATCGTGACCTGGATCACCGGCAGCGATGCGACGTTGCTGTGGACTATCAATCCGCATCTGGTCTACCCGGCGGTCATCGCGGCGGAGGTGTGGCAGTGGACGCCGTTCATGTTTCTGCTGCTGCTCGCAGCGTTGACCAACGTCGATAAATCGCAGCTCGAAGCCGCGGCGATCGACGGTGCGGGTTACCTGCGCACTTTTCGACGCATCGTGCTGCCGGCAATCTGGCCGGTGATGGCGATCGCGATTCTGATTCGCGGCCTCGATCTGTTCCGCTTGTTCGACGTCGTCTGGGCGCTCACCAAAGGCGGGCCGGGGACGATGACCGAGACGATTTCGATCTTCACCTATATCAAAGGCTTTCAACAGTTCGAGACCAGCTACACCGCGGCGGTGGCGCTGCTCATCATCGTTCTGCTGTCGGTGGTCGTATTCATGGCGTTGAAACGCGTGGCGTTGTCACGATGATGAGCTTGCGCGCACGCCGTCGAACCCGAACCGCGCTCCGACTGATCGCCGGGATCGCGATTACGCTGGTGTTTCTGTTTCCGCTCTATTGGTTATTCATGATCTCGTTCAAGACACCGGACGAGATCTTCTCGTATCCGCCGAAGTGGTTTCCGGCGCAGTTCGGATTGTCCAGTTACATCGCGCTGTTCGAAGACGGCGACGCCGCAACGGTTTGGCACAGCTTCGTGATCGCCGGTGTCAGCACCGTCTTCGCGATGGGCATCGGCACCCTGTGCGCGTACAGCCTCGCGCGCTTCAAGACCGGCGGCGATCATCTCTCCAATTGGATCATCTCGCAACGCATGGTGCCGCCGATCGCGGTGGTGTTTCCGATCTTTCTGCTGTATGTCTGGCTCGGCTGGGTGGATACCTATTTCGGCGTGATTCTGCTCTACACATCGTTCAACCTGCCCTACGTGATCTGGATGATGCGCGGCTACATTCTCGATATTCCCTGCGCGCTGGAAGATTCCGCGCTGGTCGATGGCTGCACGCGTTGGCAAGTGATTTGGAAAGTCGTGTTTCCGATGTGCCGCGCCGGTTTGTTCGCTACCGCGATCTTCACGTTCGTGTTCGCCTGGAACGAATTCTTGTTCGCGCTCGTACTGACGCGCACCGAAGTTACGACCTACACGGTGCAGGTCACGCATTACTTCGGCGGCCAGTCGAATTTCTGGTCGAAGATCTCGGCGATGTCGGTGCTCGGGACGTTGCCGATTTTTATCATCGTGGCGTTTATGCAGCGGTATATGGTTCGTGGCATTTCTTTGGGCGCGGTCAAGGGTTGACCGCGCCCAAAGAAATG
>JBDTMS010000193.1:0-7227 GCA_039934195.1 Betaproteobacteria bacterium | reverse complement strand
TAACCAGCACTGTGCGGTCGATGCTATGCGGAAAGGCGGCATCGAACGCCATCGCCCGTTGGCGCCAAGGTAGATCCGGCGCGAACAGCTTGGCGACATCGGTGCTGATCGCAAAATGGGTCGCCGTGTAGTACGTCGCCGCTGCTACGATTGCGACTGCGAACAGCGCCACCCAGCGAGCGTACCGCGTAGACAGCGCGACCGTTTCGGCGAGCGCTGCGTTCAACATTCGAAGCGATGCGGCATCACCGAATATCGGGACTGACCGCTTGCACGCGCCCCTTCCACAAGCCACCGCGCCCACGCCAATGCTGATACGCCGAGTCCACGGTGAATAACGTATATGCCGTCGCGATCGCGGGCAGCGACAGTGCCCACCAAAGCGAGGCGCGATAGAACCGCAGCGTCGGCAAGAACGCGATCCCCATCAACACCCACGCTGCCAAGCCCAGCCATCGCGGCAGCGCGCTGCCGAACACCGCAAGTACGACCGGGGCAACGAACGTCAGCAGCATCCCGGCGACGGTTGCGATCAACCAGATCGGTGAGCGACGCAGCTGCGAATAAGCCGAGCGCGCGATCATTCGCTGGATGTCGCCGATACGTGGGTAGCTGCGCAGGCTGCGCGCGCCGTCGCTGAGGTGCAGCGAAATCGGGCCGACCTGTTTCAATCGTCGCGCCAACGCGCAATCGTCGATCAGCTCGGCGCGTATTGCGTCGATGCCGCCGATCGAAGTCAGCGCACCACGGCGGACCAGCATGCAGCCGCCCGCGGCAGCGGCGGTGCGCGAGGTCGCACGATTCACCCAGGCAAACGGATAGAGCATCTGGAAGAAAAAAATCATCGCCGGGATCAGCGCACGCTCAGCCCAACTGACGCAGCGCAGCTTGGCCATCAGCGAGGTCAGCACCAAACCGCCGGCTTGCGCCCGCCGCACGATCGAGGTGAGCACTTCGTCCGAATAGGCGATGTCCGCATCGGTGAGCCAAATAAACTCCGGCTGCTCCGATCGGTGCTCGACGTGGCGCACGCCTTGTGCGAGCGCCCAGAGCTTGCCGGTCCAACCGAACGGCAACGGCTCACTCTGCAAGCACGTAACTCTGGCGCCGGCGTTTGCCGTCTGCGCTGCAGCCGCAACACATTGCGCTGTACCGTCTCTGCTGCCGTCATCGACGACGACGAGGTGCAACGCGCCTGCATAGCGCTGCCGTAATAGCGAATCGATGCTGTGCGCGATGACGTCGGCTTCGTTGCGTGCGGGAATGATTGCGGTAACGCGCGGCCACAAAACATCTGCCCGAGCGCTCGGCACCGCGCCGTCGTCGCGCTCGACAGCGCGCCAGAAACCACCGCGTGCGAGCAACAGATAAATCCAAATCGCGAGTACGATCAACGCAACGAATTGCGCTGCGATCATTTGACGTAGCCTGCTTGGCGAAACCAGCCGATCGCATCTCGCAAGCCTTCGACGTAGGGCCGCGCCTGATAGCCGAGCTCGCGTTGCGCTTTGCTGGAATCGAAGTACATCCAATGCTTCGCCATGCGCAACCCATCGATCGTGACGAACGGCTCGCGCTTGGTCAGTCGTGCCACCAGTTCGGCGGCGATGGCAACGGGATAGATCAGTGAGCGCGGCAGGCGCAGTCGCGGCGGTGACCGACCTGCAAGTTGCGCGATATCCGCAAGCAGTTGCGCGAGTGTCACGTTGGTGCCGCCCAAGATATAACGCTCGCCGATTTTGCCGTGCAGGAGCGCGGCGATGTGGCCGGTGGCAACGTCGTCGACGTGAACTAGATTGAGCCCGGTATCGATATAACCCGGCATGCGGCCGTTTGCGGCTTCGACGATGATGCGGCCGGTCGGGGTCGGCTTGATGTCCCGCGGCCCGACGGGCGTAGAAGGATTCACGATGACGATGGGAAGCGCTTGTTTTGCGACGAGGTCGAGCACAAGCCGCTCCGCAGCCAGCTTGCTGCGCTTGTATGCGCCGATGCCGGAGTGTTCCGCCATGTGATCGGTTTCGCTTGCAGGCGTGCGGTCAGATCGTGTGGGAATGGTCGCGACGCTGCTGGTATAGACCACACGTTCGACGCCCTTGTGCGCGGCTGCCTCCATGACATTACGCGTCCCGTCGAGGTTGGTACGCACGATCTCCTCGGGATCGAGCGCCCACAGCCGATAGTCTGCCGCTACGTGAAAGACATAGCGAGCGCCGGCCATCGCGCGCTGCAGCGATAGCGCGTCGCGAATGTCGCCCGGTACGATTTCGAGGTCGAGGCCGGCGAGATTGTCGCGCGGGCTCGAGTTGCGCATCAATGCACGCACGCGATAGCCGGCCTGAATGGCTGCGCGCGCAACCGCCGAGCCGACAAATCCGCTAGCGCCCGTCACGAGTACGGTATCGACCTCGCTCACGATGCAGTGTTTTCAAAAGCGCGCAAGCAGGGCGACGAATGGTCCATGCACCGCATCGAGTGGCTGGACGAACGCCTATTGAAATCGGTAGGCGACCTGTGCGTCGTAGTGAGATTACGAACTGCTGCGGATGGGAATCACGCTATCGAACGCGGCCGGCCCTTCCGGCGCCATCGGTCCGATCGTGCGTGGTCCGCGAAAAGCGATCTTGATTGCCTTCAGCGGATGCGCGAACGCGTCATTGACCGCGGTGGGTTCGTAGCCGCAGTGCGCCATGCATTGCGAGCAGCGCGGGTTGCGGCCGAAGCCGTAAGCGTCCCAGTCGGTGTCCTCCATCAACGCCTTGAAGGTCGGTGCATAGCCTTCGCCGACCAGCAGGTAACATGGCTTCTGCCAGCCGAACACGTTGCGCGTCGGGTTGCCCCATGGCGTGCAAGCGTAGTTCTGATTGCCGGCGAGATAATCCAGATACAGGCTCGAATGATTGAAGTTCCACTGCTTGCCACGGCGCAAGCTGAAGATGTCCCGATACAGCTGGCGCGTGGCGGTTCGCTCGAGAAAAAGATCCTGTCGCGGCGCGCGCTCGTAACTGAAGCCGGGCGAGACGGTGATGCCTTCCACACCGAGCCCGGCGGCGAAATCGAAAAACTTCGCGACGCGCTCGGCCGATTCGCCGTTGAACAGCGTGCAATTCACCGTCACCCGGAAACCTTTCGCGAGCGCCAGGCGGATTGCCTCGACCGCACGGTCGAAGACGCCGGTCTGACACACCATTTCGTCATGCCGCTCGCGATCGCCGTCGAGATGCACCGAGAAGGTGAGGTAGTGAGACGGCTGATAGTCGCCGATGCGCTTCTTCAGCAGCAGAGCATTGGTGCACAGATAGACGTATTTCCTGCGCTTCACCAGTTGCTCGACGATTTGCGGCATCTCTTTATGCAGCAACGGTTCGCCGCCCGGAATGGAGACGATCGGTGCGCCGCATTCTTCGACCGCGGAGATGCACTCGTCCACGCTGAGGCGCCGATTCAAGATCTCTTCGCTATAGGCGATTTTGCCGCAGCCGGCGCACGCGAGGTTGCAGCGGAATAGCGGCTCGAGCATGAGCACGAGGGGATAGCGCTGCACGCCCTTGAGCTTTTGCTTGAGAACATAAGAACCGATCGCCAGCTTCTGGCGTACTGGGATGCTCATAATTTTATCTTCAGCTGCGGTAAAAGGGTGTGGCTCAGGAAGCGCGTGCCAGTACGGAAGGCCGTGCAAAGGTGGTCGACTCGGACTTGCCGTCCATTTCTACCACGCTTCGCACGCCGAGGTTTGCGAGTTTTTCCAATAGCGTATCGATCAGCACTTCGGGCGTCGATGCCCGGGCTGTAACCCCGATCCGCGCGCCAGGCCGGAGCCACTGCGGATCCACCTCGGACGCATCTTGTAGCAGGTGCGATGGTACGCCCATCTGCTCGCCGACTTCACAGAGTCGATTCGAGTTCGAGTGCTTATGCGCGCCCACGACCAGCAGCACGGTTGCGATTGCGCGGATGACAACCGCGCAAAATCCACGAGGCTTGGCCAACAACGCCTGCATCCGAACGGCTCCACTATAGATGGCTAAAATGAAACTTGCGCACGACACCGCATCCCACGGAGAATGTTGCTCAATCGTGACCTGCCAATATTAGCGCTTGTTGAGCGAAAGGGTATCGGCGCACAAACTTGCGAGCCCCCTACCAGATCACTGCGCGAGCGCGTCGGTGTGGTGGCGCCCTCGCGGTGGCGCTTAGCGATCCGACATCCGGACGCGGCGTCAATGCAGAACCCTTCCAGGGAGGATGATCTTTTGCGGCCCATCACGCCTCGGTTTCATCGAATAGCGGATCCTATGGATAAAGGGCCTTATGGATATACGGGGGGCTTCTGAATAAAGGGTTTTATGAATAAAGTCGTCGAGCTCGCGCCAACCGCCGGCGAGGCGCTGGCGACGGCCCCACCGTCCGCGGATGCGGCGACGCTCGCAGGCCTGGCCTCCGCTGAATCTGTGCATCGGCCTGCGTTCGAGCTCGAAGCCGACGATGCATTCCAGGCGCGGATGCTCGCGGGCGTTTCGCGCACGTTCGCGCTGACTATTCCGCAACTTCCGCAGCCTTTGGCGCGGGTGGTGAGCAATGCGTATCTGCTGTGCCGTATCGTCGATACGATCGAGGACGAGCCGGACGTTTGCCCGTCATTGAAGAGCGCTTTGTGCGCGCAGTTCGTCGCGGCGGTAGCAGGCAGTCGATCCGCGCAGCGCTTCAGCACACAGATGTTGCCATTGCTGTCTGAACACACCGGTCCGGTTGGGCGCGAGCTCATCGAGCAAGCCGATCGGGTTGTGGCGATCACGCATCGATTCAGCTCGACGCAGCGGCGCGCCTTACTCGACTGCGTAGTGACAATGGGTGCGGGCATGGTCAAGTTTCAGGAGAGCCCGCCGCATGGGCTCGTCGATATGCGCGCGCTCGACAACTATTGCTACTACGTCGCCGGCGTCGTGGGAGAAATGCTGACGGAATTGTTCTGCGAGCACAGCGCGGCGCTGCGGCCGAAACGCGAGGCCATGCTGCGCCTGGCGGTGTCGTTCGGACAGGGCCTGCAGATGACGAATATCATCAAAGATATCTGGGAAGATCTCGAACGTGGAATGTGCTGGCTGCCGCGCGATGTGTTCGCAGCAGAAGGGGTCGACGTTGCCACGCTGACGCCTGACCAGAGCACTAGCGGCTTCCAGCGCGGGCTCGTGAAGTTGATCGCGATCGCGCATGGGCATTTGCACAACGCGTTGCGCTACACCTTGCACATACCGGCGCGTGAAACGGGCATGCGCAATTTTTGTCTGTGGAGTATAGGCATGGCGCTATTGACCTTGGCGAAGATCAATGCGCATCTGGATTTCAGTAGCGGTGAAGCGGTCAAGATTTCGCGCCGGAGCGTGCGGGCGGTTATCGTGTCGACCCGGCTGGCGGTGCGCTCAGACACGGCGCTGCGCCTGTTGTTTCGACTCGCCGCCACGAGACTTCCCCCGGCCCCGGCAGCAGAACGATGACGCCCATCGTAGCGGATATCGTCGAGCGGGCTGGCGCAACGGCGGGCACCCGCCCGGGCCTGCTCCACCGATCTATCGAGCGCGCAACGCAGGCACTCCTGCGCCATCAGGATGACGACGGCTATTGGTGTTTCGAGCTGGAAGCCGATTGCACGATCACCGCCGAGTACGTATTGCTGCTGAACTACATGGGCGAGGATCGTCGCGAGCTGGTCGCCAAGATGGCGGTTTACCTGCGTGAGCGCCAGACAGCCGATGGCGGCTGGCCGTTGTATTTCGGCGGACCGTTCGATATCAGCGGTTCGGTCAAGGCCTACTACGCTTTGAAGCTGGCCGGCGATGACCCCGATGCGCCGCATATGCGGCGCGCGTCGGCTGCAATTTTGGCTCACGGCGGCGCGGCGCGCGCGAATGTGTTCACGCGCATTACGCTCGCGCTGTTCGGCCAAGTGCCCTGGCGCGCGGTGCCGTTCATCCCGGTGGAGCTGATGCTGCTGCCGCGCTGGTTCCCGTTTCACATCAGCAAAGTGTCGTACTGGTCGCGAACGGTAATGGTGCCGCTGCTGATTTTATGCAGTTTGAAACCGCGCGCGAAAAATCCGCAAGGCATCGAGATCCGCGAGCTGTTTACCATCGATCCGCTGCAAGAGAAGCGCTATCTCGAAGTCCGCTCCGTTTTGAATTACGCGTTCCTGGCGCTGGACTATGTGTGCCGCTCGCTCGAACCCGCGATCCCCAAACCCGTTCGAGCGTATGCATTGAAGCAGGCGCAGGCGTGGTTCACCGCCCGCCTCAATGGCCTCGGCGGCCTCGGCGCTATCTTCCCGGCGATGGTCAACGCGTATGAAGCGATGGACTGTCTCGGCTATCCGCTTGACGACCCGCGCCGTATAACTGCTGCACGGGCGATCGACCGTCTGCTCGTGATCGGCGAGCACTCAGCCTACTGCCAACCGTGTGTGCCGCCGGTATGGGATACCGGGCTCGCTTGCCTGACGTTGCAGGAGGCTGGCAATGCGCATGCGGCGGTGGCGCGTTCGCTCGATTGGTTCACCCAGCGGCAGCTACTCGATGACGCCGGCGATTGGCGTGACGCGCGTCCCGACCTGGCTGGCGGCGGCTGGCCGTTTCAATTCGACAACGGACATTATCCCGACGTCGACGACACCAGCGTCGTGGCGTGGGCGTTGCTGTATGAACAAAACGATAAGTGGCAGTACGCGGCACGGCGCGCGGTCGACTGGATTTGCGGCATGCAGTCTCGCAACGGCGGTTTCGGCGCATTCGATGTCGATAACACGCGCCCGTATCTAAACGAAATACCGTTCGCCGATCACGGCGCTTTGCTCGACCCACCCACCGTCGACGTCACCGCGCGATGCGCGACGCTGCTCGCTCTGGTCGTGCACACCGATCCGCGCCTAGAAGCGGCACTGCAGCGCGCGTTGAAATACATCTTCGATGAGCAAGAAGCGTTCGGCGGCTGGTTCGGCCGCTGGGGCACTAATTATATTTATGGCACATGGTCGGTACTGGTTGCCTTGGAAGCTGCGGCTGTTCCATCCACGCATTCCGCCGTGCGCCGCGCAGTTGCATGGTTGAAGTCCGTGCAGCGCGCGGACGGCGGCTTCGGCGAAGACAACGAAAGTTACCACCGGCCAGAGACCGCAGGGCAGGGCCGCGCTAGTACGGCATTTCAAACTGCGTGGGCGATGCTGGGATTGATGGCGGC
>JBDTMS010000192.1:0-7228 GCA_039934195.1 Betaproteobacteria bacterium | reverse complement strand
GCGAGCCAGTAGCCCAGCGAGATAGCTGCGGCCGTCAACGGAATGACGATCAGGACCACAACCCAATACGTCCTGCTCAGTCCCTGTTCTCGCCTCTCTTCGCCACAGAGTCGATACATCAGACGGATAAACCGCCGCGCCTGCCCCTCGCTCTTTGCCGGGCACAATTGATAGGCGATGTTCAGGTTAATGACGAAGACCGCGATGCCGAGCATGGTCAACGACAGCGCCAAGGCCAACGTCTCATGGGACGGAACTTGAGCGCCCAACCAGGCAATTCCGCGAACCATCAGCAACCCCGCGGAGAGATACAAAATGAGTATCGCGACATTGAGCAAGAGGTTGCGTATGTACGTCGCGATGGCAGCGAGTGTGTCGGCGCTAAACAGTCCAACTTTGGGCGTGAGGTAGTTGCTGTAGCTGCGCAGAAAGCTTAGCTGAATCGGCTCTTCTCCTTTGTTGGTTTTCCCGGCGAGCTCAAGTTCCACCTCGACCACCCCATCAGTACGGCACGGTGCAGGGTCGGAGACGTTCTGTGTAGAAGGAGAGTCCGCCCCGCGCTGACCGAGGTTCGGCCCATCGGTGGCAAGCAGGACACGGCGTATCCATGCGAATAGCCGGCTTCTTATGCCAGCGCCGCTTGTCGCTGTAGAGGTAGCATTCGGGTGCGGCGGCGGAGTGGAGTTGCGGAGATTGACGCGGTGTATCCACGCAGATAGCCAGCTTCCGATGTAGCCGCCGCCTGATACTGTAGATAAATAATCGATCTCCTTCAGCAGCCCAATCTTGGCCAGGGCCTGCAGCACACCAAGATTGAAAGTGGCGCTGCGTATGCCACCGCCCGAAAATGCGAGCCCCAGCAGGTGGCTCTCCGAGAATGGACCGCTCGCGAGATTGCATTGCTCGCTCGACTTCTTGAGCGCATCGATCTCCGCGTCGCGCACATCCTTGATGGTCGCGTCTCGTATAGGCTCGTTCATCGTTGCCCTATGGTAGGTGTCGAGTTGAACCCATCGTGTACGGACAGGCTACTTCTGCAGACCCGGAGTTTCGTGCGAACCGCAATACATATCGAGCGGCGTGAGTCTAAAAGCACCGGACATACCGATCGCTTACGGATGCCGACAATCTCCTTTTCCGTGCTCAAACCGGGAATCTGCTGGTTCGGGACGTCGGGATGATGGACGGCCAGGCAAGTCCGTCGAGATCGCGTCAGAGAAATGAGCGCAAAACAGCCCGGCGCGATCAGTCACTCCACGGGAACCAGTGCTATATCTACCTGTGATGGGTCCGTAACGAACGGCGAGTCGAAAAGGGCAGCTGAAGCGTTTCGAGGACAGCGAATCTTTCGATGCCAGAGCGAATATTTGGCTATCGGTAATCGATCCGTATGTGCTCTCCCGCTACGCTTCGAGCCCGTAGCATGTCACGCAAACTGTAGGATCTAACCCAAGGAGAACCGAAATGATGACACGAGGGATCGCTGCTGCCGCCGTGCTCGCATTTGTCGCCGGCTGCAGTACGACTACGGCAAGGGTGGATGACGGCAATACCGTCATTACGGATGCAACGAAACGCCTGATAGTTACAAGTAAACGCACGGACGGTACGCGAGTCGTGTGCGCGGAGCCTAGTCCCGACGCTATGGCAAGCTTGGCATTGCAGGCCGCCATCAAGGCAAACGTTCCAGATGCAAATGTAAATGCCGAACTGGCGGCGAGCATGGCCCGGAGCGTTGCATCGATCGGCATACGCACCGCTTCAATCCAGATTTTGCGCGACCTGGGTTACCGTGCCTGCGAGGGTGTGATGAACGGCGTGATCCAAGGTGAGCTATATAAAACGATGGTTGGCGGCGTCACCGACGCGACGCTGAGCTTGGTGGCTATCGAAGGTCTGACGCAAATGGCACCGGCGCCACTGGTGGTTCTCGGTGCGGCCGGCTCGGCCAACGTGTCCGGCGGCAACCCCACAGCTACCAGCACCGCGCCAACTGTGCAGGTTACGCCACTCGCCGTGCAAGGGATGACGCCGCAGGAGGTGGGCATTGTATCGAGCAGCGTCGTACAGATATTAAAGCTGCATAACAGCCTCCGGCGTGCACAGCTCGGCCTACCTGCGGAGGCCAACGAGAAAGTGGCAGATCAGGCTGCACAGGCCGAAACCAAATAATTGCGCGTGCCGATGCGAATCGTCCGTGACGCCGGCTGATCTGGAGAATTGCGAATGAAGTGGCACTTGCGCCGGATCAGTGCTCTATTGCTAATGACGTTCTTAATTGCGGGCTGCAGCGTCGCGGGCCATCGCAATGGGGCAGGGGACGCCACGTCAGTAGACGGCAGCGTCTCCACTTCGGCGCGGAAGGTGATCACGGCGGCGCGCGGGCCAGGCGACTCGCGCGTCGTATGCACGTATCGTCCGTTAGACCTAGCAACGCCGGCGCTCGGACAGTCCGCATCTCCGCCTGCGAACACCGATGCGAAGCTTCTCGTAGAAGGCTTGTACGACCTCTGTTCGGCATATCGGTCGGGCGAAATATCCCGATCGCAATATGCGATAGCGCTGAGGGACTACGCGCCACTCGTGGTGCAACTGAGCGCCTATCGAGCACTCAATCCGCAAACACTGGAACTGCAGGGTAGCGCAGACATGCAGTACGTGGATTCCCTGATAACCGGAAGTACGACGGTTTTCGCGCTATGCCGATCGACAAGCTTTCAGACAAGGCTAGCAATGTTCGGCGATGCAATCGCGGTTCGTAGTTTCGCCAAATGGTGCACTAAGGCGCCTGACGCCAGACGCGCCGTGCCAGTGCTCGCAAGCGACACGGGCAATCATTCCCTGCAAGCCGGCTTCTGACTCACTCGCCTAGGCGCGAGTTGTACCAAGCGCGCGACCGCGTCACTCGCTCTCGAACACGTCCTCATCAATGGCGCAGTACGCCTCGCCCCCGCCGGGTGCACTGCCCAAAGTGCACTTAACAGCGCAGCCCTACGGTCGGCTGCCTCCGTATTCGTGCGGAAGCAAGCATCGTCCGGCGCCGAAGTTTTCCTGAATGCGACGAGAATCGATGAGTGTCGAAACGCGCTGCATGCTTGATGCTGTGCAAAATAGAGCGCGTGGAAGACCCACCTACATTAGCCCCCCGTGTAGCGCTCTGTTCCCGCTGCCGCCGGCGCGAGCCCTAGCGAGCGCATCATATCGAGCGGAAACACGATCGTGTTGCTCTTGTCCCCCGCGATCACCGTCAGGGTCTGCAGATAGCGCAACTGCATAGCCCCCGGCGACCCCGACAGAGTCTGCGCCGCTTCCAGCAATTTTTGCGACGCCTGCAATTCGCCTTCTGCCAGAATGATCTTGGACCGGCGCTCGCGCTCCGCTTCCGCCTGCCGCGCAATCGCACGCACCATCGTTTCGTTCAAATCGATCTGCTTGATCTCGACAACCGATACTTTGATGCCCCACGCGTCCGTCTGCATGTCGAGCGTGCGTTGGATGTCGAGATTCAGCTTCTCGCGCTCGGCCAGCATCTCATCGAGCTCGTGCTTGCCGAGCACCGCCCGCAAGGTTGTCTGCGCGAGCTGGCTGGTCGCGACCAGATAGTTTTCGACCTGAATAATAGCCTTCTGCGGATCGACGACGCGAAAATACAACACGGCATTTACCTTCACCGAAACGTTGTCGCGCGAGATCACGTCTTGGCTCGGCACGTCCATGGTGACAGTGCGCATCTGCACTTTCACCATCTGCTGAATGATCGGAATCACGATCACCAGTCCCGGCCCTTTCACACGCCAGAAACGCCCGAGCTGGAACACCACGGCGCGCTCGTACTCGCGCAAGATGCGCACCGAGTAGAAAAATAACGCACCCAGCACGGCTAAAATGATGACTCCCCCTAAACCCTCTAGTCCCTGCATGACGTTCTCCTGGTTGCTTCGCTTGCGTTTATTAAAGCTGTGCGAAGGCTCGTTCGCCGCGGTTGGTCTACCGGGTCGGTGACTCCGGCTCGACGTTGAGCACCAAGCCATCGATCGTATTTACGCGAATGCGCTGGCCGCGGTGGAGCGGCACGGCACTCTTCACTTTCCAGGTTTCGCTGTGCACTCGCGCCCACCATTCACCGTCGGCTTCCTGGATCACTTCGCCGTGCGCGCCGATCAATTCCTCACGTCCGCTGACGACCGGCCGCTTGCTGGCCCTGACCGCCATGCCGACGACCGCCAGAAAAAACAGTGCGCTGGCGATCGCGAAAATCGCAATCAACGACCACGGCAACGAATAGCCCGGGACATCGGTGTCGATCAGCATCACCGACCCGAGCACGAATGCGATGACGCCGCCGACACCCAGTGCGCCGTACGATGTGACGAACAGCTCCGCCACGATGAAGCCGATGCCGACCACGATCAGACCGAGGCCGGCGTAGTTGATCGGCAGCGTTTGCAGTGCATACAGCCCGACCAGCAAACAAATCGCACCGACGACGCCGGGCAATACGAGTCCCGGGTTATAGAGCTCGAACAGCAATCCGTAGACGCCGAGCAGCATCAAGATGTAGGCGACGCTGGGATCCGTGATCACCGCCAGCAGTTGACTGCGCCAGTCCGGCTCGATGCGCACCAAGGTCGCGTCCTTCGTGTTCAACGTCAGCTTGCGGCCCTGGATCTCGAACGTGCGGCCATCGATCTTCGCAAGCAGATCGGCCAGATCCGCTGCGATGAGATCGGCGACATGCATCGTCACCGCCTCGCTCGCCGGGAGACTCACCGCTTCTTTCACCGCACGCTCTGCCCATTCGACATTGCGTCCGCGCAATTGCGCAAGGGCGCGGATGTACGCGGCGGCGTCGTGCGTCATCTTGCGCGTCATCGTATCGGCCGATTCCGGGACGTCCTTCGGTTTCTCTGCGGCGGCTTTGCTCTGGCCATCTTTGCTCCGGCCATCTTTGCTCTGGCCATCTTTGCTCTGGCCATCTTTGCTTTGGGCATCTTTGCCGGCATCTGCATCGCCGGGCCTTTCTTCGCCAGAGTTATCTTTGCCGGGCTTACCCTTGGGCTCGCCGCCGAAACCGCCGATCTGTACCGGCGTCGCCGCGCCGAGGTTGGTCGCAGGTGCCATTGCAGCGATGTGGCTCGCATACAAAATATAGGTGCCGGCGCTTGCCGCGCGCGCACCGCTCGGCGCGACGAATACGGCGACCGGCAGCGGCGAGGCAAGGATGTCTTTGATGATGGCGCGCATCGACGTATCGAGGCCGCCCGGCGTGTCGACTTGCAACACCAGCAGCTGCGCGCCGTCTTTTTCCGCACGTTTCAAACCGCGATGAAAATAGTCCGCGGTCGCCGGACCGACAACGCCGTTCACGTTCAATACGATCACCGGCGCTGGCGCAGCACGCAACGCACCGCTGAGAATGGCCAGAGAGAGTAATGCTACGAGGCGCATGAACACGAGCCTTGGATTGGATGGATCAATATAGACCGTTTGCAGCGCTGACGCAGCGCAGGCGCGAGACGAAGCGACGCGAGCGGCGCTTCCCGCAACCCACACTCATCGACTCGCGTACTGATCTCTGCAAAGCGGTCTTCGCACAGCGTTCGCGGCGAGGTGCGCGATCAACACGCCACCTCGATCGACACGCCGGAATCGACTGAATCGCACAAGACCGAAATCAGATCTGCACGCGAAATCGCGTGCACCGCGAAACGTGTCATGCCGGTGGTTCAATACACGCTATTGTTCGCGCAGCCAGGTTTGCGAGCGACCGAATAGCGATATACCGATGAAGCCGCGCACTTCGAGCTTGGCACCGCCTTCTACCAGTTTGGCCTTGCAGCGATACGTTCTGCCTTCCTTGGCGTCGAGAATTTCCCCGCCGGTGTACTGGTCGCCGTCCTTCTTCAGACCCGACAAAATGAGCATGCCCTCGATCGGCTGATCCTTGCGTACACCCTCGCATTTGCGGCACAGATGCTGCGGATCGTCGCCGGGCTGGGTGATGATCTTTTCGAGCCGGCCCTCGAACGCGCCATTGTTCTCGGTGATACGAATCAGCGCGCGTTCCTTGCCGGTTTTGTCGTCGATGATTTTCCACAATCCGGCCGGCGATGCGACCTCTGCTTGGACTGCGAGCGCGAGGGCCAGCGCCATCACCGCGGCGAGCGCGCCCAATAAGGTTTTCATTTCGTGCTCCTCATCCGAACGTCACTCAGGCGCGTTTGCGCGATTTGGATTTGCGCAGCGAGCGTTTATCGGAGCCCGGCGTCGGAGGACTGGCTTGCGCACGTTTAGTCAGGCCAGGCTTACCTGGGGGAGATTTCGCTGCACCCGAAGGAGATCCTTTCGCGGAAACTGCGCGCCGCTTCGCCGCGCTGCTCGATGCCGCGATCACCGCAGGCGCCGCATTGCGCAGCCTTTCCAGCGCCGGCCAATTCCACTCGATACCAAGCCCAGGCTGCGCGGATGGTATGGCGTAGCCATCCACGATCGCGATGCGCGAGAGCGTGAGGTCGTCTAGCTGCGGGATGTGCTCAAGCCACGCCGCGTTAGGTACCGCGCAGCACAGCCCAAGATGAATCTCCATCAAAAAGTGCGGGCACACCGAGACGTTGAACGTCTCTGCGAGATGCGCAATTTTCAGCCAAGGCGTGATACCGCCGACGCGGCCGACATCCATTTGTACGATGCTGCACGCGCCGCGCTGGAGATATTCGCGAAATTGGCTCGGATGGTAGAGCGATTCGCCGATCGCAATGGGCACGCTTGTCGACTGCGAAAGCAATACGTGTCCGTTCAGATCTTCAGCGGGCAGCGGTTCTTCGAACCACGCCACATCCAGCGCTTCGTAATGACGCGCACGGCGAATGGCCTCCGATACGGTGAAGCCTTGATTGGCATCGGTCATGATGTCATAGGCAGGGCCGAGCGCTTTGCGAACCGCGGTCAGGCGCGCAACGTCTTCGGATACGTGCGGCCGGCCGATCTTGATTTTCACGCCGCGAAAGCCTTTGGCTTTGGCGGCTAGTGCGTTTTGCACCAACTCGCCCGGCTCCAGATTCAGCCAGCCGCCTTCGGTGTCGTACACCGGAATGCGCCGCTGCGCACCGCCCGCGACGACGTGCAGGGGCAAGCCGGCTGCACGGCAACGCAGATCCCACAGCGCCGTATCGATCACGCACAATGCAATGCTCGTGATGGCACCGACCGATGTCGCGTGCGTGAAGAA
>JBDTMS010000191.1:0-7232 GCA_039934195.1 Betaproteobacteria bacterium | reverse complement strand
TATCAATCCGACAACGCTCTACATCTTCGAGCAGGAAGTGCAACGCGTCCCGGGCGGACGCGCGGTGCTCATTCCTGCGAGCGATCGAACGCGCGGTCACCGTAGTTTCTATGTGACGGCACTGTGGCAGACCTATCTGGAAGAGTTACTCGCGCGCTCGATGCATTGAGGCGAAGCTTCTATATCAGTTTCTCTCGGGACGCGCACGGCAAATGCCATCCCGAGCGTGGAGCACTCCGGCGGGCGCTACCTACAATTGCGAGCGCCATTCATCTTCTGCCGACGGCCCGTTCGGCAGCGCTTCGACCAGGATGCGCTCGTACGCAATGCGAATCGTCTCACGCATGCCTGCATTGACTTGCCCACTGCCGCTGACGTCGTTCTCGACGATCCGTGCATTCTGCAGCTTGACCCGGAAGTAGGGCGTCAAGACACCCGTGCCGCTCACCTCGGTGCGATAAAACACGCAGTCCACTTGCTTGAGATTCTCATTTTGTATCGCCACGAGAAACAGCAGCGGTGACGCCTTGTCGAGGTTCTTGACGATCGTGAGCGGCTCATGGATACGCCGGCCGGTGGGCAAGCCTGAGCCGAGGTCGAATGGGGTCGACAGCCCGCTGGCGAGCGACAACACCGGAATGGTGTCCTCCTGGCCTTTGACGGTGTTGCCCGCTCGGATGATCCCCTGTACCTGGCCTTCTATCTTGCAGAAGACGTACTGCGCATGCGCCTGCGCGCCGAGACAAGCAAGGACTAATGCAACGAGCGCGAGCAAGCTGTTCTTCATTTGCTGACTCCCTTAGGATACGTGACGGAACGGTGGTGAAACGGGTCGGATTTTGTTTTATGGATCCCGCGTCACACGCGGTTATGCGTCGCGCCCGTGCGTGCTGGCGAAGCGCTCACCCAACTCGCGCAATAGCGCGGCTGGCGCTATCGCGCGCGCGTCGACGACCCGCAACCGCGGCCAGGATCAACATGCCGGCGACCACCGCGACGAACGTTTCGGGTTCAGGCACTGCAGTGACTGTGACCGTCGCAGCGCCGGCGAAGTCGGTGGCGAGATCGTTGCCGTCGCCATCGCGCAACCCGAGAACGAAAATTCCCAGCTCACCGGTGCCGATCGAGAGCGCCTTGAACGTAAGCGTAGCCAAGACGAAATCGCCTGCCTGCAGTGCGTCCAACGGAAAGCCGATGCCGGTGTCTTCGCTGATGTTGACGTACGAGCGGGCCGGATCGATCGCGTCACCGTGAACGTTGGACGTCGTCGTAGCGAGTCCAAACAGATCGAGCTGATCGCCGAGCGCGGGATCGGCGTCGCCGAACGTCGCCGATTCGAAGTCGAACGCAGCGTTGTCGAAGGCAACATCCACATCGAAGAATGCCAGTGTCGGTGCAACGTAATCTCCGAGACCGAATAGCTTGATCTGCATCTCGAATGATTGGCTTGCCGCGACGGTGGTTGTCGGCGTCGTGAACTCAACGCTGATGGCATGCGCCGGGACGACATGCCAAAGTGCCAATACGAGCAACGCGCCGATCGTTCTGGAAATCCTCTTGTATCTCATGATCCGTAGTTCCCCAGGTTCAGGCAGTGAGAAAATCTGCGGCACTATCGATGACCAAACTCGGCGAGTTTCTGCAAGTTGATCTCCCCAGGTCGACGCAAACAAATCTTCGGTGCGCAAGTGCGCAAATGAGGACGCGATGCGTGATACTCGCTGATCAGGATCGTCTCTGGCGCTGGAAGCCCGTGCAAGAAATGTGAAAGAAGCGAAACAATAGGTCAACTGCGCGCGGCTGGACGACAGATTGAACGTCTACCCAATGCACGCACAGCGCGGTCAGTTTCGCGGGAAAACGCGAGCGTCGAAGTCGATGAATGCAGCGATTCGGAACTGCTTTGTCAGAAATCCGTGTCGTCGCGATGGTGTGAGGCTTGCTTATGTCGGTTCGCTGCTAAAGAAAGCGCAGAATCGAAAGCGCAGGTCGCAAGAACCGCTAAGCAGCGAGTAGATGTCATCATGTTCCAACACCATAACAAGGAAACCCATGAAAGTTAAGTCCCAGCTCAAGGCCGGCGGTCAGCTCAGCGGTATCTAAACCGTCCGCGTAGCGACCAGAGCACAAGCCGATCGGCTTGTGCTCTTTTTTTGCCCGCAGTTTCTTTGGCTGCGCGTTCAGTCGGCGTGAACCCAGGTCTCGGAAAACGCGAGAAACGCAGTACTGCTATCTTTCTTGCCGGCGAACTCGCGTGGGAATGCTTTCCCTGCAACCGGTTTGCCGTTGATCGTCGCGCGAACGTTCGGCGATTCGACGAACAATGAAAACATCTCGTGTTTCCCGGTTGCAGACTGCGCTTTCGGCATCTCGACGATGAACGGCGCGCCTAGCTCGTCCCAAGTCAAGCTGACCTGCCCGATCGCACTGCGAAACCATTCCGTATGCACGCTATGGCCGTCGCCCGAGGGCATGAAGTCCCAGCCTGGTTCCATGCGGCAGCGGCTTAGACTCGATAGTCCCTTGAACGCACCGAAGTAAGCGACGAAGTTATCGCGCACGTAAGCCGCTAGCGGTTCGTTATCCGTGATGCATACGTTCGGCGTAGCGGCGTCTTTGCCGTTGCCGTGCGGGTCGAGCAGCATGAAGGCTGCGTGTCCCTTGCCATACGACGAGCTCATGACCCTGAAAAAGCTGATGAGCGTAACGAAGGGGCCGTCGGCCGTTTCTTTCAGATACATGCCGGGATTTTCGCCGGACCAGTCGACTTTGCCGGGATTGATGACAGGACGCGCCATGGAAGTCTCCTCAATGTTGTGGTGAATCGAAATGTCAGCAGGTCAGGGTAAGAACTACAAGAAATGCATTGCGAGTTACGCCCAGGCAATTGCGGAACGATCGAGGTCGGCCAAACTGGCGCGGCCGGTCAACGCGAGCGCAAGATCGATCTCGCCGCGAAAAATTTCGAGAGCGCGCGCCACGCCGGCCCCGCCCATGCCCGCGAGACCGTACAAAAACGGCCGGCCGATCATGCACGCTTTCGCTCCGAGCGCGATTGCCTTGACGACGTCGGTACCGCGGCGCACGCCGCCGTCGAGAATAATGTCCATCTTGCCTTGCGCTGCATCCACTACGCCGGGCAGTGCTGCGATCGCGGACTGCACGCCGTCGAGCTGACGCCCGCCGTGATTCGATACGATAACGCCATCGACCCCGTGCTGAACGGCAAGGGCCGCGTCTTCCGGATTCAATACGCCTTTTAACACCAGCGGACCGCCCCAGGTATCGCGCGCCCAGTCGATATCTTTCCACGTGACGGATTGATCGAATTGCGAATTGACGAAGCCCGCGATGGTGAACATATCGTTCTTGTGTCTGGCGGCACCGATGAAATTCGCCAAGGTCGGCTTAGGCCCGGTGAGAAAACGCATCAGCCAACCCGGGTGCATGGCGAAATCGACAAGATTGGAGAAGCGCAGTTGCGGCGGAATGGTGAGCCCATTGCGAATGTCGCGGTCGCGCTGACCTTGCATGGCGAGATCGACAGTCAGCGCCAGCACCGAGCAGCCGGCGTCGCGTGCGCGTTCCATCATTGCTTTCGCCAGCCCGCGATCGCGCAGTACATAGAGTTGAAACCAGATCGGCCGCTTCACGCTTTCCGACACGACTTCGATGCTGGAGGTCGACATCGTGCTCAGGCAGAACGCCGCGCCTGCCTGATCGGCGGCAAGCGCTGCTTCGAGCGCGCCACGCGGCCACAGAATGCCGGGCAAGCCCGTCGGCGCGAGAATCAACGGCAGATCGAGTTTCTGGCCAAGAACAGTGACCGATTGATCGCGTTTTGAAACGTCGGTTAGCACGCGGGGCAACAGAGCGAACCGGTGAAAGTCGCTTTCGTTTGCGCGCAAGGTGACTTCATCGCCGGCGCCACCATCGATAAAGTCGAACAACGAATGCGGCAAGCGGCGGCGAGCCAGCTCGCGCAAGTCGTGAATATTGGTGATGATCATTTGCTATTTGGTGGCGGATTACAGCGGCCTGTGTGGACAACGTGCGAGCGGCACAAGATTCGATGCATCCGCATGTCGATCAACGCTTGTCGAACCAAGCGAATATTATCGGGTTGCGGCGCGCGCGACCGGATTGTCGCGCACCTGCCGCAGGGTGTATCGGTGACACGTTAACTGCGCAGCACAGACCTTGCATCATCCACCGAAAGAATCGCGACCGCATACGGTTTCAACGTCAGCTTCGCCGGATTGCGAATCAGTGCGAAGCTGGATTGGAATGCACGCGCATCGGTTACCGCTTGCACAAAACTATCCTCATCGAGCATCGCACCGTGTACCGCGCCGCGCACATGTAGCGCTACCGCTTGCTCGTCCGCCGTGAGATTGGCCAGCCACAACGTCGTTCCTTTTGCCGCGCGATAGGCGAGGCATTGAACCTTGGCGGGGTCCGACGATTCTGCCGAGACGATCTTGCGGCCCGCGCCGTGCGCAAGTCCGCTGACGACGTGATAAACCGGATACACCGCGGGGCCTGCCAGCGTATCGAACCATGGCTGCGGATAATCGGCTTTCCGATACACGATACCCAGCGGCCCGGTCGGTGCCGACACGCTGATCGCTGCGACGCCGGTCGGCGCCAATGTCGCGATATAGCCCAGCGTCCACGCTGCTGCAAACAGCCCGCGCTGACGCGGATCCATCTGCGCGAGGCAGATGCGCTCATTGGTCGGATTCGGCGTCACGGTTTGACCGTGCGGATTGTCGCGGCAG
Source organism: Betaproteobacteria bacterium (assembly GCA_039934195.1). Lineage (GTDB taxonomy): Bacteria > Pseudomonadota > Gammaproteobacteria > Burkholderiales > SHXO01 > SHXO01. The sequence continues at coordinate 2,451 of JBDTMS010000191.1, read as the reverse complement.
CCGATGCCGCTCGGGCCGATACGATGCGGCGTCGTGCCGATGAACGACTTCGCGGTCGCCACTTGGTACGGCAGTGCTTCGAGGGTTTCCATCACAGCACGGTCGTCCGCGGCATGCACGATCGGCGAGGTCGTATGCATGACGAACCCGAGACCGTCGGCGGGCGGGCGCTTGCGATTGAGCTCAGTGAAGAACGTGAACATACCCCCGCCGACCCGGACATCGGGAAACGCCCTGCGCGTAGCGATATACAACGCATCGAGTGGCGGTGCGGGTGGCCGTGGGCCGCCCGGCAGCACCGACTTGAGATCGCCTACCGGACATACCGCAACCGCCGCTAGCCGCAGTCCGGATTCGCGCACCAGACCTGCAACCCATGCCACGTCGGCAAGATAATCTTCCACGCTGTCCACGACAATTTCCAATACGCAATCGGCGCCGCTCAATTCGCACAAGACGCGATAGCTGTACAACTGCGCCAAGCCATGCAGCGCGCGCGGATCGAATCGGCATTGCAGAAATCGCGGCGCGACAGGTTTGATTAAGTCGAGCGCTGCTATCGCTGCATTGGTTTCCTCCGCAGGCATACCGAGGCCGATGGGCTGGAGCACGTTTTTTGTTATCGCGCCGAGCTGGATGCCGACGGAATTGCGCGCCGGCCGCGGTTGCGTGCGAGCTGCCGTGCCGCTGAGCGTAACGCTAACCGACTGCGTGATCGTCTTGTCGGCCGGAAGGGTATACGGCCACGGCAAAGCCAGCGGACGCACGTAGGTTTTGAACGATGCATCCGACCAGTTGCGATGATCTTCCATCTCCCAAGTGTCGCCTTCGAACCGAACGATCGCCTTCAGTCCGGGCACGACTTCATGCGTTAGCGCGCGAATGTCGAGAAACGGCTGGATCGGGTTGATCAGCTCCGGGAATTTCGAAGTTTCCGCCTTGCCATCGACGTGTTCGACATCGACGGCGTGCCCGACCACACCTTGCAACGGATGCAGCACGACGAAGCCCGTACGCGCCGTCGGAAAGTCCGTCTTCGGCGTCGCGCTTGCTGTGAAAGTCAGATGCTCCGCGTTGCCTTCGATGGTCGCCGCGTACGCGATTTGTCTCTCAGCGCCGCCGCACACGGCAAAATATGACACTCGAAATGCGCCGCTGTCCTGCTCGATGTGCAGTTTGCTCAGCTTCGGTGTATAGGTGCCCCAGTTTTCGTCGCGCACGAGAAACGCAATGCCACGCAATACTTCGATCTCGCCGATGCGCAGGTAGCGCAGTTGGCCGTTGTCGAACTCAACAGTGAGCGCGCCCGCGCTTAGCGTGCGGCCGACGACATCCGGCTGCTCAGTGCCGCACAGCTCGATGCTGCGCGAGGGCGATGCTTGCGATCGTTCGATTGTGGTCGCGTTCTTCACGGTGCTCCTCGGTTTAGCGTGCGCGGTTACTCAACTCACGACTTTTTCATTCGCCGGGTCGACCAGCACCGCACGGTTCATGTCGATGGCGAGCTCGATACGCTCGCCTGGCTGCGATACGTCGTGGGCCTGCAGCTCCGCGACGACTTCGACGCCGCCGAGCTTGAAGGTCGCGTATGTACGCGACCCGGTCGGCTGCACGAGATCGATGACGACGCTGTGGCGGATGACACCGGGACGCAAGCTGCCATCGGAGCTGCGGCTCATGTGTTCGGGCCGCAGACCAAGCGTGATCGCCTGATCGCTCGGCGCCACCGGCTTGCGTGCGCCGGGCAGCGGCAGGCGCACGCCGTCTGCCAGCTCGACGAGCAACGTACCATCGCTCGCTCGTAAGCGAGCCGGGATGAAGTTCATCGACGGCGAGCCGAGAAAGCCGGCGACGTAGCGGGTCGCCGGGCGCTCGTACAAATCCAGCGGGGCGCCGGCCTGCTCGATGTGTCCGTCGCGCAACAGCACAATCCGATCGGCCATCGTCATCGCTTCGATCTGATCGTGCGTGACGTAGATCATCGTTTTGCCGAGCTCTTGATGCAGCCGCTTGATCTCGCCGCGCATCTCGTCGCGCAACTGCGCATCGAGATTGGACAGTGGTTCGTCGAACAGATACAGGCGCGCGTTGCGCACGATCGCGCGCCCGATGGCGACGCGCTGCAACTGCCCGCCCGACAACTGCCGCGGATAGCGCCCAAGCAGTTGCTCGATGTCCAGCATCTGTGCGGCGCGCTTCACCTTCGGCTCGATCTCAGCGCGCGGCGTCTTGCGTGCGCGCAGTCCGAACGCGATGTTCTCGAATACCGTCATGTACGGATACAACGCGTAATTTTGAAACACCATGGCGATATCGCGCAGACGCGGCGGCATGTGATTGACCGTCTGGCCGCCGATCTCGATGGTGCCTTCGTCGGCGTCTTCGAGTCCAGCGATCGTGCGCAACAAGGTGCTCTTGCCGCAGCCCGATTCCCCAACAAGCACGGTGAAC
>JBDTMS010000190.1:0-7266 GCA_039934195.1 Betaproteobacteria bacterium | reverse complement strand
ACATACTCGATCGGATCTTCGATCGTGATGATGTGGCCGTAGCTATTTTCGTTGCGGTAGCCGATCATCGCCGCGAGTGTGGTCGATTTGCCCGAGCCCGTCGCTCCGACAACGATGACTAAGCCACGCTTGCTGACCGCCACATCTTTCAGAATCTCGGGAAGCCCCAGCTCGTCGAGACGCGGGATTGTCGTGGTGATCGTACGCAACACCAAGCCGACGCGCGCCTGCTGCACAAACGCGTTTACGCGGAAGCGACCGATACCGGGCGGGCTGATCGCGAAATTGCATTCCTTGGTCGCCTCGAATTCCTGCGCCTGCTTGTCGTTCATAATCGCTCGAGCAAGCTCGAGGGTGTGGGTCGGCGTCAGACTCTGGTTCGATACCGGAGTCATCTTGCCATCGACCTTGAATGCCGGCGGGAAGCCTGCAGTGATGAACAGGTCGGATGCCTTCTTGCTCATCATCACACGCAGCAGCTCGTGGACGAATTTGATTGCCTGGTCGCGTTCCATTTCCCGCTCCTTAAAAATGCATGCTCTACTGCGACCGCCGATTAGCCGGGGAACATGTCTTTATTGGCTGCTTTTATGCGTGCCTCAGCCGAGTGCACGGCGCCGCGCTTGACCAGCTCCGACAGATTTTGATCAAGCGTCTGCATGCCCAGCGACCCACCGGTTTGAATCGCGGAATACATCTGGGCGATCTTGTTCTCGCGGATCAAGTTTCGGATGGCCGGCGTGCCGACCATGATCTCGTGCGCGGCCACGCGTCCCGTGCCGTCCTTGGTTTTCAGCAGCGTCTGCGAAATTACCGCGCGCAACGATTCGGACAACATCGCGCGCACCATTTCTTTTTCCGCCGCGGGGAATACGTCGATGATGCGGTCGACCGTCTTGGCCGCCGAGCTCGTATGCAGCGTCCCGAATACCAAATGGCCGGTTTCAGCGGCTGTCAGCGCCAGGCGAATGGTTTCCAAGTCGCGCATTTCGCCGACCAGGATGATGTCCGGATCCTCACGCAGGGCCGAGCGCAGCGCGTTGGCGAAACTCAACGTATGCGGACCCACCTCGCGCTGGTTGATCAGGCATTTCTTGCTCTCGTGCACGAATTCGATCGGATCTTCGACCGTGAGAATGTGGCCGTGATCGTTTTCATTGATGTGGTTCACCATGGCCGCCAGCGTCGTCGATTTGCCCGATCCCGTTGGTCCGGTGACCAGAACGATTCCGCGCGGCTGCTGGGAGATGTCCTTGAAGCTGTTCGGCGCTTTCAGTTCTTCGAGTGACAGCACCTTCGATGGAATGGTCCGCATCACTGCCGCAGCACCGCGGTTCTGCACGAACGCATTGACGCGGAAACGAGCGAGGTTCGGTATGGCGAACGAGAAGTCGCACTCGAGATTCTCTTCGTAGTGTTTACGCTGTCCATCGTTCATGATGTCGTACACCATGGCATGCACATCCTTGTGCTCCATAGGCGGCAGATTGATACGGCGAACGTCACCGTTTACGCGGATCATCGGCGGGAGACCTGACGAGAGATGCAGATCCGAGGCCTTGTTCTTGACCACGAAGGCGAGGAGTTCGGAGATGTCCATATATAATTCTCGAGGTGAGGTGCGGCTGAAGTCCGCCGGTGGCGGACTTCATTGCCAGGCAAATCTTATGCCCAATATCGTACTTCGCCCAGTCGACGAAAGCGCTCGTTACGAGTCTGTTGGGAACGAGCGCGCGCTTCATTTGCCCTGCGCTAGCAACGCTGCATACCTTATCGACTGTCGATGAATGCAATCCAGGAAAATCTTTCGGCTGTTCGCGCTCGCGTCGTGCGAGCAGCGCATGCCGCGGGTCGCGACCCGAATACGGTCGCGCTTCTAGCAGTCTCGAAGACATTCCCGCCTGAATCGGTTCTCGACGCGATAGCGTGCGGCCAGCGCGCGTTCGGCGAAAACTACGCTCGCGAAGGCATGGAGAAGCAGGCTGTCGTCGAAACGGCGTTAACGCAGGGATATGAGATTCGTCCGTTCGATCGCACCGGTCAGTCACCGCTTGCGCCGGTCTGCGATCGCATAGCCTGGCATTTTATCGGGCCGCTCCAGAGCAACAAGACGCGCCTGGTTGCCGAGAATTTCGATTGGGTGCACAGCGTTGATCGGATGCAAATCGCGCAGCGGCTGTCGGATCAGCGCTTGCCGGAGCTTCCTGTCTTGCAGATCTGTATCCAGGTGAACGTCAGTGGAGAAACGACCAAGAGCGGCATCGCCCCCGATGAACTGTTGCCGCTCGCCATGCAAATCCAAGAGCTACCCCACGTCAAGCTGCGCGGCCTGATGACGATCCCGGATCCGAAGACGCAAGCGGAACACCAGCGCGATGGATTTCGCCGTCTGCGCGAAATGCAGGAATCGCTTCGGAGCCAAGGCTTCGTACTCGATACGCTGTCGATGGGGATGTCGGACGATCTCGAAGTCGCCATCGCGGAGGGCGCCACCATCGTTCGAATCGGTCGCGCAATCTTCGGCGAGCGCGCTCGCCTATCCCGCCCGGGCTAGCCGGGCTCGCGTTCCCTGCTTATACTCCGCCTTCCCGCAACGGGTCGGATGCCGCACCTTCGGCATCTCGAACACTAAAGGAGGAAGCAATGAAGAGACTACTGGGCCTGGCGCTGTGCCTTTCGCTGGTGTCGCCGCTGGTCGTGCAAGCCGCGGGCAAGTTGAAGTCTGAGCAATCGGTCGACATCAAGGCGAGTCCCGATAAAGTCTGGGCGCTGGTGAAAGACTACGACGCGCTGCCGAAATGGCACCCCGCGTTCAAGAACGACGTCATCAAATCCGGTACGAACAATACCAAAGGGGCGATGCGCACCTTGACGCTCGGCAGCGGCGAGAGCTTCGACGAGGAGCTCCTCGACTTCAATGACAAGAAGAAAATGTTTCGCTACCGGATCGTTGGCGACTCACCGTTTCCACTGACCGATTACGTTTCCAGCATGCGCGTCACCAAGGGCAAGGACGGCGGCAGCAAGCTCACCTGGATCGGCAAATTCAAGGGCAAACCCGGCAGCGGCAAGACCGATGCTGAGGTCGTCGAGATCATCAACGGCGCATACAAGGCCGGCCTCGACAACGTCAAGAAACTGGCGGAGCAGGGCTAACCTCGCGACGCATATGCGGCGGGTGAGCGTGAGCTCACCTCCGCGCTCAACTGAATAATGAAAATCGCATTCGTTGGTGGAGGAAACATGGCCACCGCGCTCATCGGTGGGCTAGTGAAGTGCGGCTTGGCGCCGGATTCGATCAGCGTCGTGGAAGTTGCGCCACAGGTATGCGATCGATTAGCCGCGGATTTCGGCGTGCGGACGGCTGCCCGGCCGGGCGCAGATCTGGCAGCGAGCGACGTCGTGTTGCTGGCGGTCAAGCCGCAGCAATTGCAATCCGCAGTCGCCAACGTGACGGCGTTGTTGAGTAAGCAACTCGTTATCAGCATCGCTGCTGGAATCCGTACCGCGGCTCTGACACAGTGGCTGCAGGGCTACACGCGGATTGTGCGTGCCATGCCGAACATGCCGGCGCTGATCGGTGCCGGAATCTCTGCGCTCTATGCCACTCCAACGGTTTCCGCCCCTCAACGCCAGGCCGCAGATGACATCCTGCGCGCAGTGGGCTCGACCTTGTGGGTTGAACGCGAAGATTTGATGGACGCAGTCACCGCAGTGTCGGGCAGCGGACCGGCGTATGTTTTCTATTTCCTCGAAGCGCTCGAACAGGCGGCGCAAGAGCTCGGAATCGAAGCGGCGGCCGCGCGCCAGCTCAGCCTGCAGACGTTTCTTGGAGCGGCCCAACTTGCAAGCAACAGCGGAGAGGATCCGGCGACATTGCGTGTCCGCGTAACGTCTCCCGGCGGCACCACTGAGCGCGCGCTCAAGACAATGGACGCGGAAGCGCTCAAGCAACGGTTCATCGAGTCGGTCAAGCAGGCGGCCGCTCGATCGCGCGAGCTGGGTGATGAGCTGGGCGGAGGCCAATGATGTTGGGGCGCGCGTTGCAGTTTCTGCTGGAGACCTTTCTAGGCCTGTTCGCGCTTGCGCTTCTTCTGCGCTTTTATCTGCAGCTGCTGCGCGCCCCCATTCGCAATCCTATCGCGCAATTCCTCGCAGCGCTGACCAACTGGATCGTGATCCCGGCGCGTCGTGTTATCCCCGGGCTGTACGGGATGGACCTCGCCACCTTGGTATTGGCTTGGCTCACCGAGTGGATACTGATCGTGGCGAGTTACTGGCTTACCGGTCCCGGTTTGGAACCGGCGGTCGGTACCGGCCTGGTTTGGGCCGCGCTGGTGGCAGTTGTCCAGCTGATCAAGCTGTCGATCTGGATCCTGATGGTCGCGGTGATCGTGCGTACGGTGCTCACCTGGGTCGGTCCGTATAACTCGGCGATGCCCCTGATGAACAGCCTTACCCGACCGTTCCTGCGCGTGTTCCAAAAGCGTATTCCGCCGGTCGGCAATGTCGACCTGTCCCCGCTCTTCGTGCTCGTCATCTGCCAGCTGTTGCTGATGCTCATCGCCTACGCGGTCGGCTGATCGCGAAGGCTCTCGAGTCGTCGATGAGCCGGTGGTACCGGATCGACCGGGACAGGAACGTTCTTTGCATTGGCATTCACGTTCAGCCCAACGCCCGGGTAACTGAAGTGGTCGGACAGCACGATGACCGCTTGAAGATCCGCGTCGCGGCGCCGGCGGCAGATGGCCGGGCGAACCGAGTACTACTGGAATTCCTAAGTGAGGTGCTGGAGCTCCCGGCAAGGCGGATCATCATCAAACGCGGTGCGCGCGGACGCGAAAAAGCAATAGAGGTCGACGCGCCTGACGATAATGTCTTGCGGATCATACGAAATTGGGACATGACATGAGCAACCAGCTCGAAAGCCAGATTGCCAGCTTTCAGCGCTGGCGGGATGAAATCGGCGCCGGTATCGAGTCTTATCAGGCTTGGCTCGATCAGCATGGGCACGTCGACATCCAGCGCAGCCTGCGCATCTACGATCTGCTCGAAGGCATGCGTAACGATCGCATGGTGCTCGCGTTCCTCGCAGAATACTCGCGCGGAAAGACCGAGCTCATCAATGCGATGTTCTTCGCAGATTTCAAGCAGCGACTGTTGCCCTCGGACGTGGGTCGCACGACCATGTGCCCGACCGAGATCTTCTACGATTCCGCGGAAGAACCGTACGTACGCCTGCTTCCGATCGAGACCCGCAAGCGCGAGGACAGCATCGCCTCGCTCAAACAGCACCCGATCGAGTGGGTGAAGATCAAGCTGAATCTGCAGTCGCAGGACGAGATGGCGAAGGCGATGTCGAGCTTGGCGGAAACCAAAACCGTACGCGTCGACGAAGCCGCCGCGATGGGATTGCTCGATCAAAAAGATTTCGTAACGACCACGGTGGTTACCCGTGGCAGCCGAGTCGAAATCCCCGCCTGGCGCCACGCCATGATCAACTATCCGCACCCGTTGTTGAAGAGCGGACTGGTTATCCTCGATACGCCTGGGCTCAATGCGCTGGGAACCGAACCCGAGCTCACGCTCAAGATGATCCCGAGCGCTCACGCGATTCTGTTTCTGCTGGCGACGGATACCGGCGTCACCAAATCCGATCTGGAGATGTGGCAGCGTTACGTGAAAAGCTACCAAACTCGACGGATCGCGGTGTTGAACAAAATCGACCTGTTGTGGGATGACTTGAAGACCGGCCCGGAGATCGATGCATCGATCAGCCGACAAGTCGACGACACGTGCAGATTGCTGGAATTGCCGCGCGACCATGTGATCGCGCTGTCAGCGCAAAAAGCACTGCTGGGGCGCATCCGGGGCGATCAGGCGCTGCTCGATCGCAGCGGCATCCGAGATCTCGAGCAACTCCTCGCCAACGAGATCATTCCCGCCAAGCAGGAAATCCTGCGCGCGGCCGTGGTAAAAGAAATGGGCACCATGGTGGAAAGCTCGCTACAGAGCGTCATGGCGCAGCTCACCTCCACGCAAGCCGAATTGCAGGAGCTGTCGAAACTGTCGGGTAAAAATCGCGAGCTCGCGAAGACAATGCTGGGGCGACTCGAGAAGGATCGCTCGGTTTACCTGCAGCATATGGACAGCTTCAAAACCTCGTACGGCGTGGTGCTCAAGCAAGGACACGCGCTGATGGCCAATCTGGACGAAGAACATATCGACGAGTTGTTCGCGAAGGCCTCGCGCGGCATCGACGGCAGCTGGACGACCGCGGGTCTGTGGCGGAGCATGAACTCGCTGTTCGAAACGTTTACGCGGCAAGCAGACAAGATCCTGACGTTTGCGTCGGAGACCCGCAATTTCGTCGACAAGGTCTATCAAGATTTTCAGGAGAAGTACGGCTTCGTCAATCTGACTCCGCCGCCGCTCAATCTGGAACGCCACATCCTCACGATGAAAGGACTCAAACAAAACACCGAACGCTTTTGCCGCGACCCGGTAAATTTGATGAAGGAAAAACATTTCCTGGTTAAGCGGTTCTACAACGGTTTGGTCACCGAAGCGCGAACGGTGTTCCAGGCAACGCGTAAGGATTTGGACCAGTGGTTGAAGATCGCACTGACCCCGATTTCCAATCAACTCAAAGAGCATCAGACATTGCTCGAGCGTCGGGTCGACAATCTCAAAAAACTATCCGGCGATCTCTCCAGCCTGCAAGAGCGCCTGCATCAGCTCGAAACGCAGAAGATGGCGCTGGGCAAACAGGTTGAAGACCTGCTCCGCATCAAGCACAAGGTTCTGGGTAGTGCCGATCGGCAGCGACAAGTGAAAGCCAAAGCCGCCTGAAGATCTACAGCGCGCCAGTGCGCCACTGGATTTTGTGGCGCGCCTAACGCCGCGCAGAGCGCCGCACTTATCTAGCAAGCAACGCTTTCAGTCGGTCATCCACAAATCGATTGTCGACCGGATTCAAGCCTCCGCCTGCCTGATGCCCCCACGCTGAGGGAATCACTTCGAAGCGCGCGCCTGGAATGTGCGAGGCTTCGAATTCGATGTCCTCTGGCGTGAAATACAAATCGGTTTGCCCGGCCATTACGAGTGCCTTCGCTTGGATGGATGCAAGGGCGGGCTCGAGCGCGCCGCCGAAGGGCCCAACGGCGCCGACGTCGTTGTGTTGCCAAGTCCACAACATCGCCAACAGATTATTCGCGTCGCGTTTCAGAAATCGCTTCTCCCAGAAGTTCACCAGGAAATCATCCT
>JBDTMS010000189.1:0-7273 GCA_039934195.1 Betaproteobacteria bacterium | reverse complement strand
GCTGTCTACCCGCTCGTGCTGGGCACCGGCAAGAAGCTGTTCTCCGACGGGTTCGCGCTCGCCAGACTCACCCTGGTCGAGACCCGCGCCCTGCGATCCGGAGTCTTGGTCAACACCTACCGACGCTCCGACGCGGGCCGAGCGTGATCGACCGCGGCGGCGTACCTTTACTGTTCACCATCGTTGTCTGGAAGTGTCGCGTTTCTGTACCTCAGGCATGCTTGTCATGCCGTACCGGTGCACTTGGCCGGCGTGGCGTAGGATTATCGCTTGGCCGTTTACCGCGCAATGCTGTCGCCCCCAGCTTCACTCACCTCTTTGGGGCAAACGTTATGCCTTGAACACCGGAGGTGAAGATGGACAACGCAATGCAGCCGAAGCACTTCCCACCCGGGGAGGGCACGACCTTCAAGCTCGGCCGGATGACGATGACGTTCAAGACGACCGCGGAGGTCGGCTGGAACGCTTACACCGTGTGCGAGGCGATAGAACCCCCGGAATCAGGCGCTGGCTATCACCGACACCCAACATACGATGAGACTTTCATCATCTGCGAGGGGCACTACGACTTTCGCCTTGATGGAAAGCTGCTCAAACTAGGCCCCGGTGATGTGGTGTTTGTGCCCAGAGGATCGCCGCACGGCTTTGTCAGCACCGGCCCGGAGATAGGGCGCCAGATCATCATTAGTTCACCCGGTGGCGTGTTCGACGCGATGATTGCCGAAGTCACGATGCTCGATAGCGGTAGCCCGACGCGTCAAGGCTCCGAAGATGCAAAGGCCATCGCTACTAAGTACGGGCTCGAGTTTGTTCACCTATAACTCCCGCCCTATTCGGGGGGCAGAGTAATGGATCATTCGATGGTTCGAACTTCTACGGCCATTCAGCAATCATCACAGCACCATTCACACGAGTTGAATCGCATCCGCTCACCGCAACCAGGGGTCAGATCTTGAATCATGAATCTAGCGGTGCGGTTGCTAGTTGAATCCACCCACTGAGCCGCAGCGGAAATTCGAATCATTGGATGATCCATGGCTCAGGCCCGACCCCTTGCGGGAGGCGTACTGGGTACTCAGGCTGACAATGACAGCTAACCAATGGTTTCAGAGGACGCGCGAGCGGCTAAGGCATGAATGAACATATTTATCGCCGGCGGGACAGGTGCTATCGGGCGTGTACTCGTCCCGTTGCTCGTGAACGCAAGCCATGAAGTGGTCGCGCTCACCCGCTCCACCGAGCGCGCGTCGCAACTCGAACAAGTGGGCGCTGTGCCGGTGCTTGGCGACGTGTACGACGATGCACTGCTTGCTCGATTGGTCGCGCAATCCGAAGCAGAGGTCCTCATCCATCAGCTCACGGCGTTCGGAACAACGCAAGGCGATCCCTACGCGGAAACGATCCGCGTGCGTATCGAAGGGACGCGCAATCTCATATCTGCGGCGCGCGCCGCTGGGGTGCGTCGATTCATCGCGCAGAGCATTTCGTTCATGTGTTCGCCGTCCGGCCCAGGACTTACCGACGAAGAGACTCCGCTCTATCTCGATGCATCTCCTGCGGTTCGGCCTCTGGCGGAAGCCGTCGCGTCCCTCGAGCGGCAAACGCTGGATGCGAACGGAATGTCCGGTACCGTCCTCCGATACGGATGGTTCTACGGCCCGGGTACCAGCTACGACCCGGAAGGCTCTATTCCCCGCGCTATTCGGAAGAGCGGAATTTGCTGAAACAGCTCGATGACTTCTACGTTTTCCACGATCATCTCTCGGGCGAGAATTTCCAGTTCTATTTCCGGGACTTCATGCGCTTGGCGAAACAGCAGCAATTGGTCTACGTGGGCGAGGCGCTGCTGCCCAACATGTTCTTCGACCAACAGGCACCTGAGGTCGTCAAGATGCTGCGCACGTTCGATGATATCGTCGAACAGGAACAGTACCTGGACTACGTCAGGAACCGCCGCTTCCGCTCCACCATCCTGTGCAAAAGTGGCCGCAAGCTGAACCGCAACATCAGCGGCAAGCAGATACTGGATTTCTATCTCACGGCGAACATGACGCCAAAGGACATGGCGCCAAAGGATCATGCCGATCCCGCGAAGCCCATCACTTTCGTGAGCGGCGCATCGCAATTTGTTTCCGCCAATCCCTACGACGGTGCCGTGTTCCTCGAACTGATCGCCTGCGGCCAGAAACCCGTGTCGGCAGAGGAGCTTTTCGCTCGCGCGCAAAAACGGCTGAACCTTGCCGACTCGCAGCCCCTGCGAGATGCGCTCGCGAAGGGCGGCCTCGGTCTCGTGACGCGCGGGTTCATCACGCTGCATGCGGACAGCCCGTCCTGCGCGGTCCGGCTCGACGAGAAACCCGTCGCATCGCCCATCGCCCGTTACCAGGCAAGGAAGAAAGGGGCGAGACAGGCCACCAATCTCCTCGGCAAAGGCATTGCCACGGGGCCGGTCGTCAACATCCTTTTGCCGCTTTTCGACGGCAGCCGATCCGTGCAGGAGGTCGCCGGCGCGTTCGCGGATATGCTCCGTCGCGGGACGATACTCGACAACAATGGCAAACGCATAGCGGACGAGGACACCATCCAGCTCGAGACGAGGAAGGTCATGGATGAGATCGTACCCATGCTTCTGCAGAACTGCTTTTTTATGGCACGTCCCGGCCCACAGAGCACTGCATGACCGGCTGCGATGCCGCGTATTCTGGCGATCAATACCAGGAAATATAGTCACTGCTTGTGACTGGTCCGGTCTGTTGGTCAATCGCTGTGCGATCGTTTCTATCGAAGCGAATGATGCCTCTGCATGCATCATTCGCGATCGACTTCTAGTCGGGTTAGGACAGATCAAATGAGAGCAAATCTGAGCGCGGTGCATCCAGTCCTGATGGTCCGAGATGTTGCGGCGCCGCTGAACTTCTACGAGCAGTTCGGGTTCGCCTCGCGTTCTGCGACTCGACCGACCAGCGGATGTAGGCGGGCGTTCGGCGCGACTCGGTCGAGCTGCATCTGCAGTGGCACGATGCCGCAGAGTGGAACCTTCCGAACGATCGGCCGACCTACAGATTTGTTGTTGAAGCTGTCGACGATCTGGACGTAGAGTTCAAGAAAATTGCGAACCTGGACCGCACGCAGATCAAAGACACCGCGGGGGGTACTCGAGAGTTCCATGGTGCTCGCCGTCTAGGGGCCATACCTATACTACACAGCTAAATGTCGATCGAGAGGCGATCATAGAACCGAATCCGTACGACCCTCCCGGATCCGAAGTAAGCGACGTCGCGCATGAACCGCTTCGACCGGCACATACGGGCTCCAAGCGGGGGGCATTCAAGGACCCGACGAAGCTGACGAAATGGACCTCATGGTTGCTCTACGCCATGATCGTCGTCTCCCTGATCGCGGTAATTTCGGGAATGTTGGAGCACCGACTGCTCACCCGGCTTACGGATGGCGCTTTCGCCAGCCAGGCCGAAGCAACCGCGGCCGCCCACGCAAGCGATGCGCTACAGGCAGTCGTGGCAAGTGTCCAGGTCATCACGTTCCTCGCGTCCGGCATCGTGTTGCTGATGTGGATCTACCGCGCAAACTTCAATGCGCGTGCGCTCGGCGCGGCCACGATGCAGTTCACCCCGGGCTGGTCCGTTGGGTGGTATTTCGTACCCTTCGTGAACCTGTGGAAGCCTCATCAAGCGATGAGGGAGATATGGCAAGCCAGCGCGAATCCGCACAATTGGCGCGACGAATCCGTCCCGTCGCTGCTCGGATGGTGGTGGTTCCTCTGGATTGTGTCGAACATACTGGGCAACGCCTCGTTTCGGATGAGCCTGGCAGCGAAAGCAATAAGCGCGATGCTCGCTGCGAACATCGTCACGCTGATTGCCGACATTGTGGAAACACCGTTGTGCGTGATCGTCCTGCTCTTGGTGAGCAGGATCTACAAGATGCAGATGGCCGAAGCGGCGCCGCGCGTTTGACGCTATCTGATCTAGATATGGGATCGTCTTATTGCGCTCCGTGGTGCGCTTTCCGTCAGATGGCTGTCGAAGGACAAACGGGCAAGCTACTTGCCGACATTGAACCGAGTCGAGAGGGAGAGCGTGTTCAACTTCGAGATGCTTACGTGATCGCAGATCCTGGAGCTTCGCGCCGGTGCCCGATTAGCGCTGCGCTACTAACAACCATGAAACTGGGCGACATGCCACGCATTCAAGACGCATCGGCCCTGAAGAAAGCCGCTAACACCGATCGTTGGACCGAGATACTCTTTCGGGCGCTAACGTCTCGCGTCGCCAAGCGTTGGCGAGTGGTGTCCTTCCGAGGAGCGGCCGGTGGCGAGTGGCGCGGCATTGTGGACGTGCTAGCTATTCGCAAAGATACCTCTCATTCGAGTCATGAACTCTTGAAGTCTGGCGATCTCTTTGACATCGTGTTGGTACCTGAAAGGTGGTTCTGCCCGGATGCCCAGGGCGGTTGAGATCCGATGCCTGATCGCTGTAAAGAGACGCTATACGTGCGAAGGAAGTGGTTTTGTTCGCCTGGATAACGCGCAGAGAGTTGCGACTTCTACAAGCTAACCCGTAAAGGGACGTGGACTGAATCGAGTGCCTTGGAAATATTCGGACGACCGCTACCCCAGCGCTGAGTTTGCAGACGCATTCAATGCACACGTTGCCTCCAAGCTCGACGCCGAACCAATCGATCAAAGCGGCGTCTACCGCCACGCATTGATTCAGCGGCGCTTCGCCCGGCGCTGTTTGCAAGTCATTTGTCTCGATACGTTCTGCGTTACCATTCATGAGGTCACAGTTTTCCGTGCAAGAGGGCGGGTGAAGCATGAGAGCACAACCACGCGAGCGCTTTTCATCTGAGGTCACGCTCACCCCGACGATGGTTGCCGAGTATGCACACGCCGTCGGTGGTACCAATCCCATTCATCATGACACCAAATTCGCAGCATCGAGTCGGTATGGCCGTCTCATCGCCAGCGGCGCACACACGACGGCGTTACTGCTCGGGCTGACAGCGTCGCACTTTTCGAAGAGCGGATCGATGGTCGGTCTCGAGTTCTGGGTGCGTTTCCGCCGACCCGTATTCGCTGACGAAACGGTTCAGCTGCAATGGCTAGTGGTAAAGGTCACTCCGAACGCGAAACTCAAAGGCGAAGTCGTTGAGCTACGAGGCCGTATCAGAGGGCAGAACGGAGAGACTGCCTTGGGTGCCAAGGGGCGAGTCCTGGTCACGGAATGGTTGTAATTATCCCGCGGTAGCTGTACCAGGGTCGGGTCTTGAAACATGAACCGAGAGACGGAAACGCGGCTAGCGAACACATGAACACCTTCCTTGGCGCCATAGTTGATGACGATCTTGCGCGTGTTACCGCGCTGCTTTCGCGCAATCCTGACCTCGCGAACCGTCCCATAGACAACGAAAGGTTGTACGAGTCGGGGATCTTCCATTGGATATACGTAGGCGATACTGCGCTCCATCTCGCCGCCGCCGGCTATCGAGTCGAAATCGTGCAACTGCTGATAGCCGCCGCGGCTGATCCAAATTCCGCCGAGAATCGCCGCCGGAGCAGCCCCTTGCACTATGGTGCCGACGGCTATATCACTGGCCCCGCCTGGGATCCTGGCAGGCAAGTCGAAACCCTCCGGTTGCTGCTCGGCAATGGGGCCGATATCAATGCGCAAGACCAGAACGGCGCCACTGCACTACACCGGTCCGTGAGAACTCGATGCGCGGCGGCCGCGTTGTATCTTCTCTCTGCAGGCAGTGACCCAACAAGGCGCAACAAATCCGGATCGACCCCCTTTCATCTGGCTGTGCAGAACACAGGACGAGGTGACACCGGAGAGGAGATCGCAAAAAACGCACAACGACAGATTGTCGAAGGGTTTCTGTCATTCGGCATCGACGCCAGGCTCAAAGATGGCAGAGGCCGGTCGGTACTGGATTGCGCGCAGAGCGGTTGGATACGAGACGCCGTTGCTCGGAGCGTTGCTTGACTACCGGCTCGAGGCTCGAGCTTCCGAACAACAAGGGGCCAGATCTTGAAAAACCAATCTCTGTAAACGCTAACCTCTCTAAAAATACGGCGAGCCCTTAATGGACAATCCGACACGCCTCCGGCATCGTATTCGTGAAGACTGTTGTTATGAACAGTACAACACTGAGCGATTGGGTTTTATTATTTAATTGCCGTGCTACCGTTTCAGTATTCGAGCGATGTCTTTAATGCGTCATTTGAGATTGACTTCTAGCTGAGACACCCGATAGATCTTTCATACCTTCATTGAACTCGATCACCTTCGATGACCAAGAAGCGCGATGGTTAGGCACAACGCGACCGTGCAGAGCAAACCGCCGCGAAGGATCCCCAGGCTCGCCGGCGCTATCCCGACGCATGTCTGACTTCGCACGTCGGCCGTCATCCGCGATGGGTGCATTCGGTTGAAAGTGAGCTGGAGTTGCACGACTCCCGCGTGAGTCACATCGACCTAGCAGATGGCGTCGCGAGCGTGCATTTCTCGCATGCTTATATTCACAAGTCGGCTGGAAAACCGGGCAGGGATCGCGGGACCGGTTGGAGCCAGGAGGCACTGCTGATTCTTCCCGAGGTGGAGAAATGCGGGTCTCTGCCACCGCTGCCAAATCTGATATCGGAGGGATTCTTGGAGGTTGGCGGCATCAAACACCGGCTGATTCCGTTGCCGTTTCGACGCAAGGTCGGTGCTAGGCTTTTGCTCGTGTTTGTCGATGGGACAGAGCTAGAAATAGTTGGAAACAAGCCCTTCATCGAGCTAGGCGGCTCTCCGATATATCTCGAGGAATTTCCATGACGCCCAACAACGGAGCGTCAAGCCCTGTTGCTACTCGTGGCCGCCCCGCTTCGCGCACGGGCGCCTGCGCAACAGAAACGTTGGGTGTCGCGCATTCGTTTTAGATTCGACCGCGCGCTCACCCCTTATCGAAAGGCGAACTAATCATGTCCACTAACACCGTCCGGCTTCATCGTGTGCTCCGTTCGACGCCAGAGCGGGTCTATCGCGCGTTTCTCGATGCTGATGCCATGGCCAAATGGCTTCCGCCAAATGGGTTCACGGGCAAGGTCCATCAGATGGACGCCAAAGTTGGCGGGACCCATAAAATGTCGTTCACCAACTTCACAACCGGGCAGAGCCACTCGTTCGGTGGAGAGTATCTCGAGCTCGTGCCGCACGAACGCATTCGTTACACGGACAAGTTCGATGACCCGAATTTGGCTGGGGTGGTG
>JBDTMS010000188.1:0-7317 GCA_039934195.1 Betaproteobacteria bacterium | reverse complement strand
GCGAGCAGCATGAACGACGACTTCGCACCGGTGAGCTGCGCGAGCAACTCGGTGTGACCGTCGAAATGATGACCGGCCGCATGCATCGCGCCCTTGTTCAGCGGCGCCGTCACGATCACCGCAATCTTTCCGGCCAGCGCAAGCTCGACTGCTTTCGCGACGTATTGATAGGCCGCTTCGCCACCCGCCGGCGTGATCACGCCGTCTTGAATCTGATCCTGATCTTTCGTCGCGACGTGCACCACCGGCACCACGCCGTTGCGCGCGCCGTCGAGATCATCGGTAAAGCTCAAACCGGAAGCGATCAGCCTGTCCGCTCGCACGAGATAATCGCGATTGCCGATCACCGCCGTTGCCGAACGCTGCTCAGGCGACATGTCCTGCAGGGCCTTGACGATGATTTCCGGACCGATGCCGGACGGATCGCCCATGGTGATTCCGATTTTCGTCAGCGCGGTCATATGATCTTTGCGAGGGATGGGAAAAGGACAAGTGTGTCGCGATTATAGCGCTGACTAGGGGCTCGGGGCTGGGGGCTAGGGCTCTAGGGAGTCTCGCTCCGCGCTGATATTCAGAACAACCGCCGCACCGCGTGGGGCTTCTCCCCTAGTCCCTAGCCCCGAGCCCCTGGACCCTCAGCGAAGCTGCAAGCCCCGACCCCTAGACCCTGGAGATGCGCGAAAATCACTTCGAGCCATGTTTTCTGACTTGCCACGCTTGCCTTACTTTCAGTCAGACGATCGCGACGCGCAGCTCCGCCAGACCTTGGACTTTGCCGACCATCTTGTCGCCGGGCACCACTGCGCTCACACCTGCCGGCGTACCGGTAAAGATTAAATCGCCGGGCTTCAGGTAATAGTAGTTCGATAGAAATGCAATTGTGTCGGCGACACTCCAGATCAGATCGCGCAGATCGCCTTGCTGACGCAGCTCACCGTTGACCTCCAAGGTGATGGCGCCTTCCGAATGATGTCCGTGGCTCGATACTGGATAAATCGACGTGATCGGCGCCGACTCGTCGAACGCTTTGCCGAAGTCCCAAGGGCGCCCCATGTCGCGCGATGCGATCTGCAGATCGCGCCTGGTCATGTCGAGCCCGACCGCGTAACCGTAAATGTGCTCCAGCGCCCGCGCTGCGGGGATCTGAAAGCCGCCGCGCTGAAGTGCAATCACCATCTCGATCTCGTGATGCAGATTCGACGTGCCGGGCGGATAGTGCATCTCGCCGCCTTCGACGACGATTGCGTCAGCCGGCTTCAGGAAGAAAAACGGCGGCTCCTTTTCCGGATCCTTGCCCATCTCTCGCGCATGCGCTGCATAGTTGCGTCCCACGCAGTAGATGCGATGGACCGGGAAGCGGCCTTTTTGGCCGACGATCGGAATGGAAGGGGGTTCGCCGGCTTCGATGACGTAGTTGTTCGACATAGCTGCGCGTCCTTTAGAAGAGATGAAAGCTGCCGTTCAGCACGCCGAGCTCAGCGCCCAGCTTCGAACGGCCGATATTTTCGCATGAAGGAGCTAGTCGGAGCCGCAGCGAAGCAAACACCCGGGCAACCATGCGACATCGCGCCCGAGCTCAGCCGTGCTCACGCCACAAGCCGAGCGCGCGCTGCACCGGACGGTCCGAAAAACTGAACAGCACCGTATCCGTGTCTGCCTGCAACCGATGGGCAGACCACGACGGCACGACGAAAGTATCGTGCTCGGCGAACGCGATCGATTGATCGTCGATCACAACGCTGCCTTGCCCTTCGATGCAATGGAACACGGTGCCATCGGTGCAGCGGTATGCGTTGCCGCTGAAGGCTCTCGGCAGCAACTGCACGAAGGCGGCGATGGTCGGCATCGGATAACCGCCGTCGGCCGGGTTGACGAATTGCATTTTGTAGCCATGCACTGCATGCGGCTCGCCGCGCTCGCTCAGTTGCCGTAAGGTCTCGCGCGTGCGCGCGTACGGATAGGCAAACAGCGGCGATGCGCGTGTGCTCGGCTGGAAGTCGATCGGCATGAGATTGTTGCCGTAGCGCACCTGCGCGTCGCCTTCGCTCCGCGCCACCGGCTGACTCTCTGCCGGATAGTCCTCGGCGAAACCGCAATCGAAGAAGCGCACCATCGGAATGTCGAGCCCGTCGAGCCACACCACCGGCTGCGCGCCGCGGTGATCCTTGGGATTATCTTGATCCTCGGGGTTATCGTGATCCTCGGGATTGCCGTGGTCATGCCACGTCCAGCTCGGTGTGATAATGAAGTCGCCCGGATGCATCGTCACGCGCTCGCCTTCGACGGCGGTGAACGCGCCACTGCCTTCGACGATCAGGCGCAACGCGGACTGACTATGGCGATGACTCGGCGCCACTTCGCCGGGGAGAATCAGTTGCAGTCCGGCGTACATGGATTGGGTGATCGCCGATGACTGCGGCAGTCCCGGATTTTCCATCACCAGCACGCGGCGCACGGCTTCTCTCGCCGAGATCAGAGCGCCCGATTCCATCAGCCATGGCCGCACTTCGCTGTAGCGCCAGATCGCCGGTACGCACGGCGAGTGCGGCCGCTGCGGCACCAGCGACGACATCAGCTCCCACAGCGGCGTCATGTTCGCCTTCGCAATGCGACGATAGAACGCATCGCGGTGCGCTTTGGTATCGATTGCCGGTTGGTTCATGGTGCCTCCGAAGTCGGATACTCAGCTGTTCAACGCAGGCAAGCTCAAGCCGAAATCTTTCTCGACCAGCTCTGTCACGCGCGCAAGAAAATCTTCGCGCATTTCATCGTTGGTGCGCTGCTTGAGCTTCCACTTGCGATACATCTCGTTGTTCTTGGACTGGCTCGAGCCGAAGAATGCCGGCGTGATCGGAAAGTAGCGATCGATCGCATCTTGCACCTCCCGCGCTTGCCCCGCATTGATCAGCTCGAGACATGAATCTTTGCCGAACTTCGCGTGAAATTTCTCTTCCGGCATCGTGATGCGGGCGAGGTTACGCAGCGGATGAAAACTGCAATGCAGCAGATCTTCGACTTGCAATATCTCCGCGTAATCGGCGATTGCCTTGATCACACAAAATTCCGGCCAAGTGCGCAGCTCGAACTTGAATATCGACAGCGGCTGCTTTACTTTCGGATCGGTGCGCTCGGGCGGCATGCCGATCTCATCGGCCAGCGCTTTGAAGCGCACGTGATGGTGGTATTCCTCCATCGCGATCCGGCAGCTCAGCCACTTTGCATACGGCGTCGGCGCGAGCTGAATCGCCGGCTCGTCGAACACCTGTGCGCCGTACAGCTCGTTAACGGCGTGACTCGCGACGATCTTCTGGACTGCGATCTGATATTCCTCCGGCTGCCGGCTCAGCTCGCCAGCGGTTCTCACTTCGGGTATGGCCAATGCTGCGGTTTGCGTCATCGTGCGCTCCGGTTATATCAGCGGCTCTGTATCGAACGATTCGAGATCGGTGGCGAGGTCGATGAACTGCTCGCTCAGTTGCGTGCTCACCAATTCAGCGAGGCGTTCCGGGTTCAGCTCGCTCAGATCCGGCATGACTGCGCGTGCCACGGGCCGCGGTTGCGAGAACAAAAACACTTCCCTTCCGCGCACACCGAATACCTGCCCGGTGACCTCGCATGCGGATGAGCACAGCCAAGCTACCAGGTGTGCCACGTAGTCGGCCGGCACTTTGAGCGCGCGTGCTTTGTAGCTTGCCTGCGCTTCGTTTGCAGGTTGAATAGACTCGGTCACCCGCGTCGATGCGAACGGCACGACGGCATTGCAGCTCACCTTGGAGCGCGCCATCTCCATCGCAACCACGCGCGTCAAACCCAGCAATCCCGCCTTCGCCGACGCGTATGCCGATTGCCCGACGTTGCCGTACAGCCCGGCACTCGACGTCAGATTTACGATGCGTCCCGGCGCGCGCCCCGATTTCGTTACATCTCGCATGACCGGCGTTGCCGCTGCGAGCACCGCCCATGCGCCGGTGAGATTGTTTTGCAGCACACGCTCCCACGTCGCTCGCTCGGACTTGAAGATCAGCGCGTCGCGCAAAATCGCGGCATTGTTGACGACGAGATCGAGACCGCCAAAACGCTCGACGGCGAGTTTGACAGCGGCCTGCGCAGCGCCGGCCGCGGAGATGTCTTCAGTGAACGCGACGCAGGTTTCGCCCAGCGCTGCCGCAGCGCTCTTTGCGACTTCGGGATCGGCATCGTCGCCGGCAATGGATACGCCGCTATCGGCAATCACGACGCTCGCACCGCGGCGATTCAATTCCTGCGCGATCGCGTAACCAATGCCGCGCGCACCGCCTGTGACGAGCGCGACTCTGCCTGCAAGGCTGTGCTGGTCGTTCATGCTGTTGCCTTTTTCGACGGCGCATCGACCGCGCTGTAGAACGCGTCGGCATGCAGGTCGCGTGCGGCGATGCCCCGCTCGCGCAAGATTACCGTTGCGGCATCGACCATGGCGGGTGGTCCGGCCAGATAAGCCGTGAAGCCCTGCAGATCGGCGAGGTCTGCGCAAACGGTGTCGGTCACGAGCCCAAATCTCCGGTCTCTCTGTACGCCCGGCACTTCTTCCGAGATCACGATGTGAACCTTGAAATTCGGATGCTGCGCCTGCCATGCGCGAAGCTCCGCTTCGCCGTAGACATCGCGTTCCCGGCGCACGCCGAAATACAAATGGATGTCGCGATTCGCCGTTTGCTTGTTCAGCGCAGTTGCAAGGATCGACCGAATCGGCGCCAGACCGGTACTGCCTGCGATCGCAATGATGGGACCTTCGTTTTGCTCTCGCAGATACGACGTACCGAATGGCCCCGAGACGCGAATAACATCGCCTGCTGCGAGCCCATCGCGCAGCAGACTGCTGACGCCGCCTGCGAGACAGCGGATATGGAATTCGAGCAGCGATTCGTGCGGCGTATTTGCCATCGAATAGTCGCGCGGTGTATCGGCGGCAAACGGAAACTCGAGCTTAGCAAACTGGCCGGCGGAAAACGTGTACGGGCCGCCGGACTCGATCGCAAGCCGCAGGCGCAACACATCGTGGGTGACGAAGTCGAGCTCGGACACTCGGCAGCGCATCACGCGCGAGGGATGCATCACGAAATCTTCGAGCGTGAGACGGCGAATTTCGACATCGCTCCAGACCTGCACGCGGCAGGCGAGAACAATGCCGCGTGCGCGCTCGCCCGGCAGCAATGCGTGCTCGGAATATTCGAGCTCGACAATCTCACCGCTGATGTGTTCGCATTTGCACGAGCCGCAGTTGCCCGCCTGGCAGCTGTACGAGAGACCGACACCGTGACGCAGCAGCGCGTCCAGCACGGTCTCACCGTCTTCGGCAGGAACCGTCTGCGGATCGCCCGCGACGGTGATCATCCAGCTCATTGGGGGGCGACGCCTATTCGTGGAGGACGCAGTTTCGTACCGGAGCTTCGTATCGGCAATTTGGTGCCGACAAATTGCTGTATCGGCAACCTTTATATCGGGGCGCGCCGCCTCGACGGGGCCCAGCTGCGACATTGCAATCACCTTCGACAGTGCAATCAGAGTCGACAGCGCAACCGTACGCCCCAAACCTGCTACGATTGCCGGCAAAGTATGGCGTTCCAATTGTTGGATGTCAAACAAACTTCCCACGCATAACGACCCATGGCAACGCCGCCCTCAACGCGCTCTTCCACTCGCACACGTTCGAGCGTTCGGACGCGAGCGACGACTGTCCGCGCGAGATCATCGGCGCTCGCGGCGGAAACACCCGCGGTCGCCCCAGCCGCTAATACTCGAGCAGCAGCGAAGCCGAGCCATGCAGCCGGAACGAACGGGGCGCTGGCACTCGGCGTTTTGCCGAGCCTTCTCGGCTATCAAATGCGGCTTGCGCAGCGGGCGATTTTCTCGGACTTCGCGGACAGCATGGATGAGCTCAATGTGAGTCCCGGGCTGTTCGGCATGCTCGTCATCATCGAAGCGAATCCGGGCTTGAAGCAGTCCCAGCTAGCGCACGCCGCGCATCTCGATCGATCGAGCCTGGTGCCGGCGCTGGATAAACTGGAAGCGCGCGGCCTGGTAGCGCGTCGCGGCTCAGAGCACGACCGTCGGATCAACGGACTGTGGCTGACATCCGAGGGCAGCGCGTTGCTCAAGCGCCTCAAGCAGCGCGTTGCCCGCCACGAGCAGCGCCTCGTGCAGGGATTGTCTTCGGCTGAGCGCACGCAGCTGGTGGCCCTCCTCAACCGCATCCTGCCTGACAAACGATGAAACGAAAACGCAAATTGCTGAGGCTGCTGCGCGAGCCGGACCGCACGCCGGAGCCGACGGCGGTCGAAGCGAATCTGGTGGTGCCCCCCGCCGGTCAAGCGCCGCATATGACGTTGATCGATTACGCCGCCGATCGCGTTACCGAGCACGAAGTGTTCGATCCCGAGCAGTGCGCGCCGTTTCGCCATGCCGACAGCGTGACCTGGGTCAACGTGGATGGATTGCACGATACGAAAAAGCTCGAGCAGCTGGCGAAGGTGATGGGGTTTCATGCGCTGACGCTGGAAGATATCTTGAATACGGACATTCGCCCGAAGATCGAGGACTACGGCGACTATGTTTACTTCGTCGCCAAAATGCTCGACATCGACAAGGCCACCGATCAGATCCATGTCGATCAGCTCAGTTTGATTCTCGGACCCGGCTATGTCGTCTCCATTCAGGAAGAACCCGGCGATCCGTTCGGTCCCCTGCGCAGCCGTATCCGCAATGCGACTGGACGCCTTCGGCGCAGCGCTGCGGATTATCTGGCCTATGCGCTGCTCGACGTGGTGATCGATCAGTATTTCGTGGTCGCCGACTGGATCAGCGAGCGCATCGAGAAGCTCGATGAACAGGTAGCCGCGGAAGAGCGCGCGGACCTCATGCAGAATCTTTATGCTATCAAGCGCGCCGTCATCTTCCTGCGCAAATCGATTCTGCCGCTGCGCGATGTAGTGTTTACCCTGCGCAATCTGGACTCGGACCTGATCCGCGAATCGACCGCGCCGTACCTGCGCGATCTCTACGATCATATCGTGCAGGTGAGCGACCGTATCGAGACCAGCCGCGATCTGCTTTCCGGCCTGCAGGACGTGTACTTGTCGACCCTGTCGAATCGAACCAACACCGTGATGAAGATCGTCGCTGTGTTCTCCAGCATCTTCTTGCCGTTGACTTTTATCACCGGCGTGTTCGGGATGAACTTCGAATTCATGCCGCTCATCCATCGATCGTGGGGCTTTGCACTATCGGTCATCTCGATGTTGAGCATCGTCGCAGCGATGTTGTGTTACTTCCGCTACAAGC
>JBDTMS010000187.1:0-7326 GCA_039934195.1 Betaproteobacteria bacterium | reverse complement strand
AGCCAGCCGTTCAAAACGCCGTTCGGATGGCACATCGTGCAAGTCGTCGAGCGTCGTCAGCAGGACATGTCTAAAGACCGGCAGCGCCTCGGCGCGCGCCAGGCGTTGCGCCAGCGCAAATCCGAAGACCAGTGGCAGGAATGGATTCGCCAGCAGCGCGATAAGACCTACGTCGAGTATCACCTCGAAGATCGCTGAGCCGGCAGGTCGCCGGGTGTGACTTCGCCGAGCTTGCATCGCGACACCGACGCGATCGATTCGAACCATAGCCGCCGGCCAATTGCCTTGACGGTCGGAGAACCGGCGGGCATCGGTCCCGACCTGTGCGTGCTGCTCGCGCGACAAGGCGTCGCCGCGCCCCTGGTTGTAATCGGCGACGCAGAACTGCTACAGGCGCGGGCGCGTTTGCGCGGCGTCTCGCTCAGCACCATTGCCTACGTACCCGGCGAGGCAGTGCAACCGCGAAGCGATTGTCTATATGTAATGCACCGGCCGCTGGCTGTGCAGTGCGAGCCGGGAAGGTTGGATGCGCGCAATGCGAGAGCGGTATTGGACTGGTTGCGCGTAGCCGCGCAAGGCTGCATGGACCGCAGCTTCGCCGCCATGGTTACCGCGCCGGTGCATAAAGGCATCATCAACGATGCGGGCGTGCCGTTCAGCGGGCACACGGAATTTCTCGCCGCACTTACGCATACCGACACCGTGGTGATGATGCTGGTCGGCGCAGGCATGCGCGTCGCGCTCGCGACGACGCATTTGCCGCTGCGCGCCGTCGCCGATGCCATTACGCCGGCCGGCCTCGAGGCGACGTTACGCGTTCTGCACCGCGATCTCGTTAAGCGCTTCGGTCTCGCCCAACCGACGATACTGGTCGCAGGTTTGAATCCGCATGCAGGAGAGAGCGGTCATCTGGGCGACGAAGAGATTCGCATCATCGAGCCGGTGCTGCGGCAACTGCGGCGCTCGGGGATGGATTTGCGAGGACCGCTGCCGGCCGATACGCTGTTCAATCCGTCGATACTGAAGCAAGCCGACTGTGTGCTCGCGATGTATCACGACCAAGGCCTGCCGGTTCTCAAGTACGCGAGCTTCGGCGCGGGCGTCAACATCACGCTCGGTTTGCCGATCGTGCGCACATCGGTCGATCATGGCACGGCGCTCGACCGCGCGCGCACCGGCGAGATCGAGTTCGGCAGTCTGATCGCAGCAATCGAGCTGGCTGCTCAACTCGCTTATGCGGAGCCGCCGCAGAGCAGTGCAGATGCACTGGCGCAAGATCGAACATGACGCGCACATGAACCTGCCGAATTCCAGTTGTTCTCGCGGATCGCGAATGCAGATTCGTTGCAATCGAGCTCCCCATCCGACGCTGCAGTGATCGGCGGCCAGCACAGGGCGCGCAAGCGTTTCGGGCAGCATTTCCTGGCCGATCGTACTTACATCGCGCGGTCGGTCGACGCAATCGACCCGCAGCGAGAAGATCGAATGGTCGAGGTCGGACCCGGTCTCGGCGCGCTCACCAAGCCGCTGCTCGATCGCGTCAATCTGCTGCACGTTATCGAGATCGATCGCGATATCGTGGCGCGCCTAGCGACGCAGTTTGTGCACGATCGTTTAGTTGTGCACGCGGGCGACGCGCTGGAGTTCGATTTCTCGGCGCTGGGCACGTCGCTTCGCATCGTCGGCAATCTGCCCTACAACATCTCGTCGCCGCTGCTGTTTCGCATCGCCGATTACAGTGCCGATGTCCTGGATTGTCATTTCATGCTGCAGAAAGAAGTGGTGAACCGGATGGCGGCGCCGCCGGGCAGCAAGACGTACGGGCGTCTGTCGGTGATGATTCAGTACCGCTTCGCGGTGGAAAAATTATTCGACGTGCCGGCCGGTGCGTTCAATCCGGCGCCGAAAGTTGAATCGGCGTTCGTGCGTCTGCAGCCGCATCGCTTGCTGCCCGTGACAGCGAGCGATGAACAATTGCTCGGCGCAGTCGTCGCCGGCGCCTTCTCGCAACGGCGCAAAACCGTTCGCAATGCGATGTCCGCGTTTGCTAGTGCGGAGCAGCTCGCCGCGCTCGGCATCGATCCAGGTGTGCGGCCGGAAAATCTTTCGGTCGCCGATTTTGTGCGCGTTGCGAATGCGCTTGCAGAGCGAACCGACCGACCTGCCGACTAGCCGCGGTAGGCGAGCCGGTGCGTACCTACTGCGTCTTGTTCTGGATTAACTCGATCTTGTAGCCGTCGGGATCCTCGACGAAAGCGATGACGGTGGTGCCATGCTTCATCGGTCCGGCTTCGCGGGTAACCTTGCCGCCGCGTTCCTTTACCGTCGTACAGGCTTTGTACGCGTCGTCCACTTCTACCGCGATGTGACCATACGCGTTACCGAGCTCGTAGACTTTCGTGTCCCAATTGTGCGTGAGCTCGAGCACCGCAGTGTCCGCTTCGTCGCCGTAGCCGACGAAGGCGAGCGTGAAGCGGCCGTCGGGATATTCCTTCTGGCGAAGCAACTGCATGTTCAGCACTTGCGTATAGAAGTCGAGCGACTTCTGAAGATCACCGACTCGCAGCATCGTGTGCAGCATTCTCATCGCTTAAGCCTCTCTACAGTTATACGGTCGACGCGAGCGGCGGCTCAACTTCGCGAGTTGGAGCCGCGTGTGCGAATTTTCCTACTCTAGACCTCGATCAGCTCGAAGTCTTCCTTGCGTGCGCCGCACTCCGGGCAGACCCAATTGACCGGAACATCGTCCCAGCGCGTACCGGCTGGTATGCCTTCTTCGGGCAAGCCCGCGGCTTCGTCATAGATGAAGCCGCAGATGAGGCACATGTAGGTTTTGTACGCGGGTGTTTCGGTCATTGGGCGAAAGAGTAAACGTCAAGAGTGGAGTAAGATCGCGATTTTAATCGATCCTTTCCCTCGGAACATTTTTCCGTTCCTTCTGCTCCCGCGATTTCCCAGCTTTTAGATGTCCCAATCTCCGCCTATCGTACTGTCCTTTGCTGCCAGCGATCCTAGCGGAGGCGCCGGACTCCAGGCCGACATACTCACGTTGTCGAGCATGGGGTGCCACGCGCTGTCGGTCATCACCGCAGTCACCGTGCAAGACACCATCGGCGTGGAGGCAGTGTTCGCGCTCGATGCAGAGTGGGTCGCAGATCAGGCGCGCTGCGTTCTCGAAGACATGCCGGTTACGGTATTCAAGATTGGTTTGCTGGGCAGCGTCGAGATCATCGCCGCGATCGCAGAAGTGGTGTCGGATTACCCCGAAGTGCCGCTCGTGCTCGATCCGATATTGAGCTCCGGCCGCGGCGATGAGCTGGCCACGGAAGACATGGTGACGGCGATGCGTGAGCTGCTGATTCCGCAAACCACCATCATCACACCGAACAGCTTGGAAGCGCGCCGACTGGCGATCGACGAGGCGGACGAGAACGACGATCCGAGCTTGGAAGAATGCGCGCGCCGCATCCTCACGCTGGGCTGCGAATACGTGTTGATCACCGGCACGCATGAAAACACGCCGCAGGTCATCAATACGCTGTATTCGCAGGATGGCGTGCTGCGCTCCGACAACTGGCAGCGTCTGCCCGGAACGTTTCATGGCTCGGGTTGCACCCTGTCGTCCGCGATCGCTGCAACGATAGCGAATGGCTTGCCGGTTGTCGAAGCGGTGCGCGACGCGCAGGAATATACCTGGCAGACGTTGAGCTCGGCGTATCGGCCGGGCATGGGTCAGCACATACCCGATCGGTTGTTCTGGGCGCGAGAAGACGACGCCGATGAGCCCGAAGACGATTAGCGGGCTCTACGCAGTAACACCGCAGAGCGCAGACACGCAATGGCTGTACGAAAGAGTGTTTGCCGCAGTGAGCGGCGGCGCGCGCGTCGTGCAATATCGCAACAAGACAGACGATCCAACCTTGCGGCGTACGCAAGCGCATGAGTTGCTCAAGTTGTGTCGCGATCGCGATGCATTGTTCTTGATCAATGACGATGTTGAGCTTGCGCTGGACGTCAACGCAGACGGGGTCCATGTCGGCAGAGACGACGCCAGCGTAGCGCTGGCGCGAGCAATCCTTGGTGCGGGCAAAATTATCGGCGCCTCGTGCTACGACAGTTTGCCGCTTGCGCTGAACGCGCAAGACGCCGGCGCAGATTACGTAGCCTTCGGAAGTTTCTATCCGTCTAGCGTGAAGCCGAGCGCAGCGCGGCCGACGATAGCGTTTTTGCGCGATGCTCGCGATCGGATTGCAGTTCGAATCGTAGCCATCGGCGGTATCGACGCCGATAATGCACTGCCTCTACTGGAAGCCGGCGCCGATGCAATTGCAGTTGTCTCCGCTTTGTTCCAATCAGCGGACACGCTGCTCGCAGCTCGCGCCTTGAGCAACGTATTTATCCGCAGATCAACGCAACACGTAGAACGCCACCGATGAAATCAAACAACGAAACGCTATTCGAGCTCAGTCAGCAGGTCATTCCGGCGGGCGTTAATTCTCCGGTCCGCGCGTTTCGGTCGGTGGGCGGCACGCCGATATTTTTCACCCGCGGCAAGGGCGCGCGCTTCTGGGACGTCGATGGCAAGGAATACATCGACTACGTCGGATCGTGGGGTCCGCTGATTCTCGGGCACGCGTATCCGGATGTCGTGAAGGCAGTGCAAGCCGCTGCGGAAGGCGGCCTAAGTTTCGGCGCGCCGACCGAAGGCGAGTATCAGATCGCGCGATTGTTGTGCGAATTGCTGCCGTCGATCGATTTGGTGCGATTAGTCAGCTCGGGCACCGAAGCGACGATGACCGCAATCCGACTCGCGCGAGGTTTTACCAAGCGCAGCAAGATCGTCAAGTTCGAAGGTTGCTATCACGGCCACGCCGATGCGTTGCTAGTCAAGGCCGGCTCGGGTGCGCTGACATTCGGACAGCCGAGCTCCGCCGGCGTCCCGCCGGAAACCGTCGCACATACCCTGGTGCTCGACTTCAACGACATCGATGGCGTGGCGCGAACATTCGAGCGGGACGGCAAAGATATCGCTGCGGTGATCGTCGAGCCGGTGGCCGGTAACATGAACTTGATCGCGCCGCGCAAGGGCTTTCTCGAGGGCCTGCGCGACCTGTGTACGCACTGGGGCGCGGTGTTGATTTTCGACGAGGTGATGACAGGCTTTCGTGTCGGCCCGCAGGGCGCGCAAGGGCTCTACGGCATTCAGCCTGACTTGACCACGCTGGGAAAAGTAGTCGGTGGCGGCATGCCGCTGGGCGCATTCGGCGGTCGGCGCGAGATCATGGAATGCATCGCGCCGCTCGGTCCGGTCTACCAAGCCGGAACGCTGTCCGGTAATCCGATTGCGGTTGCCGCCGGACTCGCCACGCTGAAGGCCGTGCAGGAGGCTGGATTCTACGAGCGTCTCGGTGCTGCGACCACCAGCCTCGTCGACGGAGTGGTAGAAGCTGCGAAGTCTGCGAATGTCCGCCTCACGGCGCAATCGATCGGTGGGATGTTCGGCCTTTATTTCGCCGATTCGCTACCCGAGACGTTCGCGCAAGTGATGGCGTGCGATCGCGAGTCTTTTAATCGATTTTTTCACGCGATGCTTAAGGAGGGCGTTTATCTCGCGCCCTCTGCATTCGAGGCAGGATTCGTTTCGGCCGCGCATTCGCCTGCCGACATCGAGCAGACGCTGGCAGCGGCGCGGCGTGTGTTTAGCCAGATGCGCGGACGCGCCAGCTGAATGTCAGATCCTACTTCAGACCGGACACGTACTCTGCAACGGCCGCCATGTCTTTGTCGCTCATGCGCGATGCAATCGTGCGCATCACCGAATTGGGATCGTTGGCACGGTCGCCGGTGCGAAACGACTGCAACTGCGCCAGGGTGTAGTCCACGTGTTGTCCAGCGAGCCGCGGGAATTGCGCCGGGATGCCGGCACCGTCCGGCGAGTGACACGCCGAACAGGCAGGCACGCCGGTCGACGCGTTGCCCGCGCGATAAAACGTTTGCCCCGCTGGTATTACGTCGGCGTTCTTAGCAGCGCCCGGCTGCGGCTTCTGCTGGCTGAAGTACGCTGCCAGATTGCGCATGTCGGCATCCGATAAATTGGCTACGATCGCATTCATGATCGGATTTTTGCGCTGGCCGCTCTTGTAGTTGGTCAGCTGCTTGTAGAGATATTGCGGATGCTGACCGGCGATATTGGGATTGGCCGGCAGCGGGCTGTTGCCGTCTGCGCCATGACAGGCGGCACATACGGAAGCGGCAATCGGCTGCGCCTTAGCGGGATCAGCCGCAGGCTTCTGAGGCGATGAGGCGCCTTCGTTGGCGGCGGACACCACGCGGAACGTGGTGAGCAATAAAGCGCAGACAATCGCTCGTGAATGCTTCATCGTGACTCCTGTAGCTGATACCGACAGACTGCGGTGCATCCGCAAAACCGAGCGCGCATTCTAGCGAACCGTCCATGAAAAGACCATCTCGCGCCGCTTCGCAGCATGGTGGGCGCAGCGATTGGACGCGATCTAGCCCCTCGCGTTGCAGATGGTTTCAATTAACGGCCGGCGTTCGGCGTACTTTGCGTAAAAACTTCCATTCGCTATAAGGTCGACCTATTTCTTCTATTTTCCAGCAAGCCGTGTTCGATACCAGTGTGGCAGAACTGCACCAGCTGCCGCCGGACCACGGCGCCGAGATCGCCTTCGCCGGCCGCTCCAACGCGGGCAAATCGAGCGCTCTCAACGCAATTTGCGGCCGGCGCAAGTTGGCCTTCGTCAGCAAAACCCCGGGGCGCACACAGCTGCTTAATTTCTTTACGCTCGACCCCAACACTCGACTAGTCGATCTACCCGGCTATGGCTATGCGAAGGTTCCGGCGGCGATCAGGGGCAGCTGGGAGCGGCTGATCGGCGGCTACCTGGAAACCCGACAGTGCCTGCGGGCACTCGTCATCATCATGGATATACGGCATCCGATGACCGTACTCGATGGTCAGATGCTGCAATGGTTTTCGGTAACCGAGAAGCCGGTCTTAGTGCTTCTGACTAAGGCGGACAAATTGACGCGGCATCTGGCGCATCAACAATTGGCGCAGACGCGTGGCGCGCTCGCGAGTGCCTATCCGTCAGCGCAAGTGCAGCTGCTTTCGAGCGTGACGAAAGATGGGGTGCCGGAAGCGCGGCACACGTTGGAAGAGCTTTTGCACCGCGCGACGGAATGAGTGAACAGTGACTGCCTGCGACGAGGTTCGTCGCAGAACGACGATTTACAGGTGGGCTAAACTCGACCGACCCGAGTTCGCAAGATAGAGCGGGTTCGCAAGATAGAGAAACGGATTCG
>JBDTMS010000186.1:0-7338 GCA_039934195.1 Betaproteobacteria bacterium | reverse complement strand
GCGGCGAGCCGGCGCGTGGCCGGCATCCACATCGAATAGAGGAGGACGCATGGATCTCGGAATTCGCGGACGCACGGCGCTGGTCTGCGCGGCCAGCAAGGGGTTGGGAAAAGGTTGCGCGGTGTCACTGGCGCGCGAAGGTGTCGACGTTACCCTGGTGGCGCGCGGCGCGGAAGCATTGAACGCAACGGCCGAGGAAATCAGGCGCGAGACCGGCGTCAAGGTGACGGTGGTAGCCGCCGACATCACCACCGAAGAAGGGCGCGCCGCTGCACTGGCCGCGTGTCCCCATCCCGACATTCTGATCAACAACGCCGGCGGCCCGCCACCCGGAGATTTTCGCGACTGGGATCGCGAGGCCTGGCTGAAGGCCCTGGACGGCAACATGCTCACGCCGATCGAATTGATTCGTCGCACCGTGGACGGCATGATCGAGCGCAAGTTCGGCCGCATCGTCAACATCACCTCCAGCGCGGTGAAAGCGCCGATCGATATTCTCGGATTGTCCAACGGCGCACGCAGCGGGTTGACGGGTTTCGTAGCCGGCGTGGCACGCAAAACCGTTGCGCATAACGTCACCATCAACAATCTGCTGCCGGGAATGTTCGATACCGATCGGCTCAAGACCAGCAGCGTTGCCGCCGCGAAGATGCAGGGGAAGCCGGTGGAGGAAGTGCACGCCGCACGCATGAAAACGGTGCCCGCCGGCCGCTTCGGCAATCCTGCGGAATTCGGCGATGCCTGCGCCTACCTGTGCAGCCGGCAGGCGGGATATATCACGGGCATGAACTTTTTGATCGACGGCGGTGCCTATCCAGGAACGTACTGAGGTGGCTTTGCGAGGGTTGATCCAGATCACGCAAGCGTCAACGGCTGCCCGCAACAAAACTGAAGTTGAACCAGCAGGCGGCCGCCGCGAGCGCGGTAGCCGCGACGGCACGCATCGATCACCGATCAACGATGCGCGTCGCTCAAGCCCCAGGATCACGAGGTCACCATGAACGCACCGAAAGAGATGCAAAAATTCGCACTGCAGCTCAATGACAGCAAGCTGTTTCGGCAGCAGTGCTATATCGACGGTCAATGGACCGACGCTCAGTCGAAGGAAACCGTGCCGGTCACCAATCCGGCAAATGGCGCAGTCATCGGCAGCGTGCCCAAAATGGGGGCGGCCGAGACGCGCATAGCGATCGAGGCGGCCGACAAAGCGCTGCCGGCCTGGCGTGCCAAGCTCGCCAAGGAGCGCAGCGCCATCCTGCGCAAATGGTTCGAGCTGATGCTGGCGAATCAGGATGACCTGGCGTTGTTGATGACGGCGGAACAGGGCAAGCCGCTCGCCGAATCGAAAGGCGAGATCGCTTACGCCGCGTCGTTTCTCGAATGGTTTGCCGAAGAAGGCAAACGCATCTACGGCGATGTCATCCCGCAGCATCAGGGCGACAAGCGCATCGTCGTCATCAAGCAGCCGGTCGGCGTCTGTGGCGCGATTACGCCGTGGAATTTCCCGGCGGCGATGATCACGCGCAAAGCCGGGCCGGCACTTGCAGCCGGCTGCACCCTGGTCGTCAAGCCGGCAACGCAAACGCCGTTTTCTGCGTTCGCCTTGGCCGAGCTTGCCGAGCGCGCGGGTGTGCCGAAAGGCGTGATCAATATCCTGACCGGCAGCGCGAAGGAAATCGGCGGCGAGCTGACCAGCAATCCGACCGTACGCAAGATCACGTTCACCGGCTCGACCGAGGTCGGGCGCGAGCTGATGCGTCAGAGTGCGGACACGATCAAGAAGATCTCGCTCGAGCTCGGCGGCAACGCCCCGTTCCTGGTGTTCGACGACGCCGATCTCGATGCGGCGGTCGAAGGCGCGATGATTTCGAAATATCGCAACGCCGGCCAAACTTGCGTTTGCGCAAATCGAATCCTGGTGCAGGACAAAGTCTACGACGCGTTTGCCGCGAAACTTGCCGAGCGAGTCAAGGGGCTCAAAGTCGGACCCGGCACCGAGGCGGGCGTCACCATCGGACCGCTCATCGACGACAAGGCTGTGGCCAAAGTCGAGGAGCACGTACAGGATGCATTGTCGAAGGGCGCAAAGATTCTCGTCGGCGGTCACAAACATCAGCGCGGTGGCTTGTTCTACGAGCCTACGCTGCTGACCGAGGTCACCACGGATATGAAGATCACGCGCGAAGAAACATTTGGTCCGGTGGCGCCGCTGTTTCGTTTCAAGACCGAAGAAGAAGGCATCGCGATGGCGAACGATACCGAGTTTGGTCTCGCAAGCTATTTCTACGCGCGGGACATCGGGCGTATCTGGCGAGTCGGCGAAGCACTCGAGTCCGGGATAGTGGGCATCAATACCGGCCTGATCTCCACCGAGGTGGCGCCGTTCGGCGGCGTCAAGCAATCCGGCATCGGACGCGAGGGTTCCAAATACGGCGTCGAAGAATTTCTCGAAGTGAAGTACCTGTGCATGGGCGGCGTCTAAGCCTCGCGCGGCTGAGTCGGATTGGGCGAGCACGCTCGCCCGATCCGTCCGTTTCATCTCATTCGCGTCGATTCGCGTAGAAGATGCCGTTCAATCAACCTGCGCCTGAGCTGGCAAATCAGTACACGTCGGATCGTGTTCTGCGAAGCTATTTGCGGCGGGTGTTGCCGCCCGGGGTGCTGCAGGAAATCGAACCGGGCCTGGCGCAGATGGGGGAGCTGGCCGGCGGCGCACTCTATACTCTGCAAAAAGCCGATCGCCTCAACGAGCCGGTACACACCGCGTGGGATCCCTGGGGAAACCGCATCGACGAAATCGCGGTGACGCCGTTGTGGCGCGAGGCTGAGCAATTGGCCGC
This sequence comes from Betaproteobacteria bacterium, assembly GCA_039934195.1. Taxonomy (GTDB): domain Bacteria; phylum Pseudomonadota; class Gammaproteobacteria; order Burkholderiales; family SHXO01; genus SHXO01. The sequence goes on along the minus strand of JBDTMS010000186.1, from coordinate 4,498 downwards.
CCGCTCCGGGCTCATCGCGATTCCATTCGAGGCTGAGCATGCGCAATGGTCGCGCGTTCATCAGTTCGCACTCGTGCATTTGTTTACCCCATCCACCGATGTTTACAGCTGTCCGCTGGCGATGACGGACGGCGCACGCCGTACGCTGTCGTTATCGGGTAATCGCGAGGTGAGCGAACGTGCGCTGGCGCATCTCACATCGCGCGATCCCGCGCAGTTCTGGACCAGCGGACAATGGATGACGGAAAGCACCGGCGGGTCCGATGTCGGTCTGACCGAAACCGAGGCGCGGCAGGACGGCGAAGGGCACTGGCACTTGCATGGCCGCAAATGGTTCACCTCCGCGATCAGCAGCCAGATGGCGTTGACCCTGGCGCGCCCGCAAGGCAATCCGAAAGGCAGCAAAGGTCTTGCGCTGTTCTACCTCGAAACGCGCGACGCGCAAGGCAAGCTCAATCACATCCAGCTCAATCGGCTGAAAGATAAGCTGGGTACGCGCAAGGTACCAACAGCGGAGCTCACCTTGGACGGCGCGATCGCAATTCCGGTACGTGGAATGAGCGATGGCGTACGCGACATCTCGCCGATGCTGAACGTGACGCGCACTTGGAACAGCGTCAGCGCTGTCAGCTATATGCGGCGTGCTATAGCGCTGGCGCGCAACTACGCGGGCAAGCGCTTCGCGTTCGGCGCGCTGCTTTCGGATAAGCCGCTGCACCTCGATACGCTCGCCGGCATGCAGGCGGAATTCGAAGCCGCGTTCCATCTCACCTTCTTTCTGGTGGAATTGCTCGGGCGCGAGGACACGAATCAGCTCTCTGCTGGGGAAAAAGAACTGCTGCGCTTGATCACACCGATCGTCAAAGCGACAACCGGCAAGCAATGCGTCGCGGTGGTCAGCGAAGCGCTGGAATGCTTCGGCGGCGCCGGCTACATCGAAGACACGGGTCTGCCGATGCTGTTGCGCGATTGCCAGGTATTTTCGATATGGGAAGGGACGACCAATGTTCTCTCGCTCGACGCACTGCGCGCGGTTGCGAGCGGCACCGCGTTGGCTGCGCTCGGCAATTGCATCTCGGAGTTGCGATTGTCGAGCTCGGATCCGCGCTTGCTGAAGCTCGCTGAAGTCGCGAACACCGCCTTCTCCCAGGCCGCTCGCTGGTTCGAACTGGCGGCGGGCGATGGTGCCAACCTGGAGGCCGGCGCTCGCAGGTTCGCGCTAACCCTGGGCCGCGCGCTCGCCCTCGCGCTGTTGGTGCGTCATGCGCAATGGTCGCTGACCAGAGAGCGCGATGAGCGTCCGCTCGCCGCCGCAGCGCGATTTGCACGCCACGGCGTCGATCTGATCACGAACGAAGATTCGTCGTCGACGCGCTCGATCGCATTGGATTGAACACACGCTTTCATCTCGCTTTATTCAACGGGGAGTAAGTCATGGATCTGGGACTCAAGGGACTACGTGCGTTCGTTACCGGGGGCACCAAAGGCATCGGCCGAGCGATCGCCGAGACGCTCGCTGCCGAAGGCGCCAATGTCGCCATCTGTGCGAGAAACGGCGAGGACGTCAGCAAGGCGGTCATCGCGCTACATGCGAAAGGCATCACCGCAGTGGGTGCTGCAGTCGATGTTGCCGACGGACCGGCGTTGAAAGCCTGGACGCGCGATGCGGCGAAGAGTCTCGGCGGGCTCGACATCGTCATCGCAAACGTGAGCGCGCTGGCCATCAATAGCGATGAGGAAAGCTGGAAGAAAGGCTTCGACATCGATCTCATGGGCGCGGTCCGCATGGTGGAAGCCGCGATGCCGTTTCTGGAAGCAAGCAAGGCGGGCGCCATCGTCACCATCTCGAGCGTGTCAGGACGTGAGATCGACTTTGCCGCTGGGCCGTACGGCGCATTCAAGGCCGCGCTGATTCACTACACGCAAGGGCTCGCTTTTCAGCTCGCCTCGAAACGCATTCGTGCCAATACGGTTTCTCCCGGGAACACGTACTTCGAAGGCGGGGTGTGGCAGCAAATCGAGAACGGCAACCCGACTCTGTACGCGCAAGCGCTGGCGCTGAATCCGACCGGGAGGATGGGAACGCCGCAGGAGATGGCAAACGCCGTCGCTTTCCTCGCCAGCCCCGCAGCGAGCTTTATTACCGGTGCCAATCTCGTGGTCGATGGGGCGCTGACCCGCGGCGTGCAGTTCTAGCGCGTCCTACTGCCGGGAAGATGGTTAACGAATTGTCGCGGCAATGAAGTTCCTCATAGACTGTCCGTCGCCTGAACGCTACGATTCCCTGGGCATTGACATCCAGATGTTGATGTGCAGAGCAGGTCCGAAACCGCGAAACCAAAAGGATGAACCCATGATCAAAATAAAAAGCAATCTGAAGGCAGGCGCAAACCGGTCATGGGCTGGCTAGTTGGAGACAGAGGGATGATTAAAGTAAAAAGCAATCTGAAAGCCGGTTCTTATCGCTCGTGGGGCGGCTAAACTAATGCTAGGAGATACGGACATGATCAAGGTCAAAAGCAATTTGAAGGCTGGTGCCAATCGTACGTGGGCTGACTAGTTCGAGATAAACGGATGATTAAAGTCAAAACCGAGCTCAGAGCAGGCTCCAATCGTATATGGAGCGGCTAGTCGGTTTGGATTAGAGGAGTGGCAACATAAGAAGATCCTCGAACCTAAAAATGGGCGCACCCACTCGGGAGCGCCTTTTTTTTTGGTGATGCGAAGCAGTGGTCCCGAGGACATAGCCGGAAACCACAGCGCTGGTAATTCTGCCCAGTCACCTGGGTGAAAGCCGATGTAGCGCGTCAGTAAACTTTTTTGCCGCGTCCGCGACAGTCCGCAAATGGGCACCGGGCCTGTACAACGCCGAGCCCAGTCCGAATCCATTTGCACCGGCCTGCCAATACTCAACCATGTTATCGGGTGTGATCGAGCCGACCGGAAGGATTGCAATCGTCTTTGGCAACACGGCGCGCAGCGCCTTCAACACGTTCGGCGGATTCGCTTCGGCGGGAAACAACTTCAGTCCATCTGCGCCGGCTTCGATCATCGCAAAGGCTTCGGTTGCTGTTGCGAACCCCGGCAGCGCGATCATGTCAGCCGACTTCGCTGCCATGACCACGCGCCCATCAGCATGCGGCATAACGACCAGACGACCGCCTGATGCCTTGATTTGCGCAACTTGATCGGTCGTCATTACGGTGCCGGCACCGATCAACGCACGATCGCCGAATGCGCTGCTCAGCAGCGCGATGCTCTTCAGCGGTTGCGGAGAATTCATCGGCACTTCGATGATCGCGAATCCGGCATCGAGCAGAACTTCGGCGACGCTCATCACTTCCGCCGGCGATATACCGCGCAGAATCGCGACCAGCGGGCAGGTTGCGAGCGCTTCGCGAAAGTCGATCATGTACGGTGCTCCTCAGGCAAAAACCCAGCGAGCGCGAACAATCCGTGCACCACTGCGTCGGCATCCAGAACTTGCGGCGACGATCCAAATGAGCGCAGGGCGCGAGAGTAGACTTCGGCCAGCTCTTGCGTGCCTATTATGTACACGGTGTTGCTAAGCGTCGGGACAGCATTTAGCTCGTGGCCGATCAACAGCCCTGATAAATACGACGCTGCTTTGGCGTTGGGCAGATCGCCGAATAATCCCAGCGCCCGTACGCCGAACAGATGATGCAGCAAGCCGCCTGCCGCGCGCGATCGCAGCAGCGCTGCATCGAAGCTTGCAAGGTCGGTCTCGCCAGTTTCCATCATGCGGCCCAGAATGCTGTGCGCCTTCAGCACCGCGAATACCTCGCCGGTCAGATACGTGGCAAATTGCACGACTCGCCCGCCCTCGACCAAAGCCCATTTGCTGTGCGTTCCCGGCAGGCACACCCAGGTTGGATCTGCAGGCAGCATCGCGAGCGCGCCGCAGATCTGCACTTCTTCGCCGCGCATCACATCCGGTACGCCGCTCTCATCGCGGCAGGTCAACCCGGGTGCGATCCACGCACGTCGGTCCGCGCCCCAGCGCACTTCCACCATTGCTGTAGCGATCTCGAACAAGCCGGCTGGGCAGGTTACGTAGGGCGCCTCTTTCCAACCTTGGCGGCTGCCGATCATGCCGCTCATGACGATCGGCCGCTCGCGCTGTGCAATCCAGTCGCCGACTTGCTGTTCGAGCGTTTCGGCGAATCGATCGGCGGCAGCCAGAATGCCGAGCGGTGCGCTGCGCTTTTCAAGGACAGCGCCGTCACGCGCAAGCCGGTACGCGCGAAAGCTCGAAGTGCCCCAGTCGATTGCAATCATCTGCGTGCGCGTTCAAGTTGCGACGGCGTCATGTTGAGCAAAGTCGCGCGGTGCGACAAGCATCGCGGGGCGTCTGCGAGAATGATCGGTCGTATTCGGATGATCCGCACCTCGTTTTGTGCGGAGCCCAATATTCAGGGTAGTAGAAAACTCCGAATTGCAGCGATGTGCTCATCGGCCATCAACATGGGAGCATGAC
>JBDTMS010000185.1:0-7364 GCA_039934195.1 Betaproteobacteria bacterium | reverse complement strand
CGTGTCGCTGCAATCGATCCACTGAAATCCGCTTTGATCGAAGTCGTTGGTGTGCAGCGCGGGCTCGCGACGCAGGCAGGCATTGAGGTCGCCAATCCACATGCGCACGCCGTCGTGCATCGGATCGCCGAGCAATTCCCATTGCAGACTTTCTTCGTGCTGCCATTCGCGCCGTTGACCGAATTCGCCGCCCATGAATAGCAGCTTTTTTCCGGGGTGAGCCCACATATAGCCGAACAGGGCGCGCAGATTGGCGAATTGCTGCCAGTTGTCGCCCGGCATCTTGGCGATCAGCGAGCCTTTGCCGTACACCACCTCGTCGTGCGAGAGCGGCAGCATAAAGTTTTCGTAGAACGCATACCAGATGCTGAAGGTCAGCCGGTCGTGGACATATTTACGGAACAGCGGATCCTTGGAAAAATAATCCAACGTGTCGTGCATCCAGCCCATGCTCCACTTCATGCCGAAGCCCAGCCCGCCAAGGTAGACCGGTCGCGAAACCATCGGCCACGCGGTCGACTCTTCTGCGATCACCTGCACATCGGGAAAGTCGCGATACACCGCTTCGTTGAGCATGCGCAGAAATTCGATCGCAGCGAGATTCTCGCGGCCGCCGTGGCGATTAGGAATCCATTCGCCTGCCTTGCGTCCGTAGTCGAGATAGAGCATGGACGCGACGGCGTCGACCCGCAGCCCATCGACATGATAGCGATCGAGCCAAAACAGTGCGCTGGACAGCAGGAACGAGCGGACTTCGTTGCGCCCGTAATTGAAGATGTAGCTTTTCCATTCCGGGTGAAAGCCAAGACGCGGATCGGCGTGCTCATACAAATGCGTACCGTCGAAATACACCAGGCCGTGCTCATCGCCCGGGAAGTGCGACGGCACCCAATCTAGAATCACGCCGACGCCGTGCCGATGCAGCGTATCGATCAGGAACATCAAGTCTTCCGGCTCGCCGTAGCGCGCGGTCGGCGCGAAATAGCCGGTGGTTTGATAGCCCCAGGAACCATAGAACGGATGCTCGTTGATCGGCATCAGCTCGACGTGGGTAAACCCCATGTCGCGTGCGTATTCGGCGAGCTGCGGGGCGATCTCTCGATAGGTGAGTAGCCGGTTGTCCTCACCGCGCCGCCATGAGCCGAGATGCAACTCGTAGACCGAAATAGGCGCCTGCAGCGCGTTGCGCGCGGCGCGCTTGCTCATCCAGTCGCCGTCCTGCCATTGGTAGTCGAGCTTCCAGCCGCGCGATGCGGTGCGCGGCGGCGCTTCCCAGTAGAACGCGAACGGATCGCCTTTGTCGACGCTGTAATTATTGTGTGCGGAATCGACGCGAAACTTGTAGCGGTCGCCGGCTTTGAATGGGGCTACGAAGCATTCCCACAGTCCGCTGCCATCCGGTCGCGCGGACAGCGGATGGCTCTGCTTATCCCAGCCGTTGAAGTCGCCGAATACCGATACGCGAGTTGCATTGGGTGCCCACAACGTAAAGCGCGCGCCGTCGCGGCCGCCTTCGCGGGTGAGCTGGCAGCCGAGCTTTTCGTACAGCCGGCCGTGCGTGCCTTCCTTGAAATGATAGATGTCGCGTTCGGTGAGCATGGTGAGTAGCTTCGTTTCCAATCCGCGGATGCAGATCCGGGCGACATTGTTAGGGATGATCGGGGCGGCATTATTAGAACTGATATTGTTCCGGCTAGTCGGCGTCTCGCCAATCAGCGCACTGCCCGCTCGACTGTAGGACGAACACTTGTTGGCGCGCCAAGACCGATGTTGCCTTAAACGCTTCGTGCCGGTGCAAATTCAGCGGACCGATCTCGATTAGCAGACATTTTTCAGTTGCTCGCTGCAAATGCCGTTGTTGCCTCATGCCGAACGCCTTCACTGCTGCCGATCTTTCGCTGCTGAACGAATGCCGCTGCAGGTCGCTCGATTTGCTACGAGCGAATTGCGGACCGCTGGGCATTCGTGCCGCTACATTGAGCACGCTTGCGCGATCTCGTCGATATGACGCGGTGTTTGCACGAGATGCAGGCGTGTGCGCGCTCGCCATGCTGCGTACCGGCGAGGCCGAGCTGATTGAATCCGTCAGGCAGAGCCTCGTAACACTCGCGCTTCATCAGGCAGACAACGGGCAGATCCCAAAGTTCGTGGCCAGCAACGGCGAAGCGGACTTCTGGTATGTCGGCTGCATCGACGCGACGCTCTGGTGGCTGGTCATGCTCGACGCGTTTTCACGCGAGCACCCGAAGCAGAATATGCGAAGCGCGTTGGCGATCAACGTAAAGCGCGCGTTGACCTGGCTGCATTGCCAGGAGCATCCCACCTTGCGTCTGTTGTCCCAGAATGAAGCAAGCGACTGGGCCGATATCATGCCGCGCTCAGGTTACGTACTTTATACCAACGCGCTGTGGTATCACGTCAAGCGGCTGTACGGCTTGCCGGCACAAGCACAGACCCGCTACCACTTCAATCACCTGTTCTTTCCGTTCTCGCGCGATGTGCCGTCGTATCGACGGCTGCGTCTGCTGACCGACTATGTGCGCGACCGCGCACAAGCGCGTGCGCTGTACCTGAGCTACGTCAACTTCTCCTTCTGGGGCGAGGAAGGCGATGTGTTCGGCAACGTACTGGCTTTGCTGATGGGCCTTGCCGATGCGCCGCGGGCGCGCAAAATCGTGCGAGCGCTGGAACGCTCGGACGCGTCGTCGCCATGGCCGGCGCGAGCGACGTGTGTGCCGATCGAGCCGGGCTCGGCGCAATGGCGCGAATACATGGGGCGGCACGAGCAGAATTTCGCCTATCAGTATCACAACGCGGGCAGCTGGCCGCTGGTGGGCGGGTTCTACATCATCGCGCTTGCGCGCTTCGGTAAGCCTGGGCGTGCGCGCGAGGCGCTCGTCCATCTCGCGGAAGCCTGCGCGGTGAACGATTGGCAGTTCAACGAATGGTTTCATGGCGAAACCGGCGAGCCGCGCGGTATGGCAGGACAGTCCTGGAGTGCCGCGGCGTTTTTGCTTGCCTACGAGGCGCTTGGTTTAGCGCCTTCGAGTCGCGCGCGCGGCGTGTGACTCTGCTTTCTTAGCGATCGCGACGGCGGCTTTTGCCGGCACGCGATGCGGTTGCGCAACCGCTATCTCGGCGGCTTGGCGTCCCTCCTGAATCAACCAGGCGAGGAAGCTCGCGACCTCCGCGCGGCTACCGGTCAGCGGCGAGGCAATCAGACAATAGGTGCGATGGCTGAGCGCGCCATCGCCGAGCGGCGCCAGCAGCGTGCCATCGCCGAGCAGCGTATCGATCAGCGGTAGGCGGCCCAGGGCAACGCCCTGGCCGCTGATCGCAGCGCGCACGACTTGATCGTAATGGTTGAAATGCAGCGAGCCGGCCGCGCGCAGTGCGGGTACGCCGGCGGTCTTCAGCCAGTCGGGCCACGCGAGCCATGGAATGCGGCCGTGTGCATCATCCAGGTGCAGCAGCACGTGGCGCGACAAATCGCTCGGCGTTTTCAACGGACGCGCGCTGTCCTTCAACAAAGTCGGCGAGCATACCGGCAGGATGGTCTCCTCGAACAGCGGAATAGCATTCGCGGGGATGGCGTCGGTCGCGCAATAGCGAATGGCCAGGTCGACCCGCTCGCGTTCCATGTTCACCAGATTATTGTTGGCCGCCAGGCGCACATCGACGCCGGGAAAGGCGGTTTGAAATCCGGCGAGGCGCGGAATCAGCCAGAGCGAACAGAAGGCGAGCGTGCACGACAGGGTGACCGCAGGTGCGGCTTTGGCGCCGGAGATTTCATCGATCGCCGTGTGCAATTGTTCCATCGCCGTAGTGACTGCGCGATGCAAGCGCTTGCCGGCCTCGGTCAAGCCGATGCCGCGCGCTTGGCGCACGAACAAGGCAACGCCGAGCTGTGCCTCGAGAATCTGAATCTGGCGGCTCACCGCGGACTGCGTCAGAAACAATTCTTCGGCGGCGCGCGTGAAGTTCAAGTGGCGAGCAGCCGCTGCAAAGCCTTTCAGCAGGTCCAGGGACGGCGCACTCAGTTGGCGTTCAGCCATGCGTGGAGCTCATGTCGTGGCATTCGATAAAGTCGTTTGTACCAGTGAGAGGCCCGCCGCACAATGCTATTCGTGATGATCCCCCGGAATGCCTCGGGCGACCGCAAATCTGCACATGTAAACGGCCGCAACCGAGACAGTTAAACGACCGCAAGCGGGACCCAAACAGCCGACAAGCAAACGCCCGCACCCGGGACAACCAAACGGAGTATGCGATGAACATCGATATTAGTGGTTCTACTTTGAGTCTCCAACGCGACGCCATGATCACGTTGCGCGAAGCAATCGGCGTACAGGTCGAGTGCCTCGACGGTTCGCTATGGATTACGCAGGAAGGCGAGGCGCAAGATACGGTACTCAGTTCCGGTGAAGATTTCCTGGTGAATCACACAGGGCTTACCCTCATTTTGGCACTGCGTCCGAGCCAATTGCGTGTCTGTCCCGGCCGCACCCCAATCGGCGCGGTAGAACGCTTGCACGCGTTATTCTCGCCGGCGCTGCGCGCCGCCTGAGCGATGTTCGCGTCAGCGCAAGCGTCATCCGCATCGCGCGACCGACTGCGCGATTGCCGCGCGGTCAGCATTCGTACGACGCGGCCGGTAGCATAGTGCCGTCGTGCAATCCTTTATCCGCAGCTTGTCGGATGAAAGCCGGTATCGCCGCTTTCTGCTAGGTCTGCGCGAGCTGCCGGCCGCAATGCTGCAGCGGATCGTCCAGGCGGATCAGCGCAGCGAAGTTGCGCTGACCGCAGTTACGTTATCCACTGTAGACGAGGTAGCTCCAGCTTCGAACGCCGGCAGGGTGGTTGGGCTTGCTCAATACGTATGCGGGTCAACACGGCAGGGCCGAGATCGCGGTTGCGGTCGATGAAAACTGGCGGCGCGGCGGCCTCGCTACTCGTCTGCTGAGCTGGTTGGTAGAACGCACTCGCAAGCTGGGAATCGAATGCGGCGAAGCCGAAATCCTGCGCGGCAATGCGCCTGCGCTGCAACTGGCGCGCAATTTCGGCGGTCGCATCGAATCGGATTACCGGTCGGCGTTTGTAGTGAAGGTGCGCGCGCCCTTGTCCGCGAGCGCGATGCTCGCGAATGTCGTTTCGACCTTGCCTACAGCGCCGCGCTGACTAAACCGCGTCAGTTAGTCAGTTAGTCAGCTTATCGCGTCTATCCAACGACGCCGGCGATCTGATCGTCGCCAATGGCGGCGAGCGCGACGTTCCCAGCAAAGCAGTTAGCGAGCGTCGAAGCAATCCGCTACGGCAGCACGAAAGCAAATAGCTACACCGCCTGCGGCATCATCTAGGTACTAATGCAATCGGGCGCTGTGTGACATCACACAGCGCCGATTCGTTACTGTGGTTGCCGACGATATCTTCATCTTCGCCGTGCATGCCGCGTTCAATTGCGCGAAGCGGTTGCGGTCGTCGGTTCTGCGACGCTGCGATCCCACAGCTCGTGATAATTCGCGATCTGTCCGTTCTTTACTTTGATGCGGGCGAGATAGGTCTGTTCGTACGGGCGGTCGCTGCCCGCCACATGCGCGGTTGCCTTGTACGCGACGAAGAACACATCCTGGTACGCCGTCTGGAATAGCTTCACATCGCTGAATTTCCAGTCGGACGCCTTGAGCGGCAGGGCGCGCACGGCTTGTGCAACCGCGTCGCGGCCCTCGATGACGCGCGCAGATTCGCTGCGGGCGTACGGGTATTCGAACTCCGCATCTTCAGTCACCAGCTTCTCGTACGGATAGCTGTCTGGATTGCGCGTGAACCACAGTCCCAGATGCGCGGTGAACAGCTTCATTACTTCGTCCTGCTGCTGCTTGGTGGTGATGTCTGGAATGGCGGCATCGCCGGTCAGGGTGTAGGGGATCGCAACAGACTGCGCGGTGACTTGCGAAGACAACGCCAGCGCGGCGACGGTTATGGCAGAAGCAATTACAGTGCGGATCGGTTTCATGGTCAGTCCTTTTCGAGAAATAATAATTTCGTGTGCTTCAGTTGTGCTCTCGAGCAGTCAAATGGCAGAACTGTTCGAGAATCGCGACGCGTCGCTCAATTCAGTGCGACACCGCCGTCAATTCGAATCTTTGCGCCGAGCAAGAAAGTCGAGTCCGACGATGCGAGAAACAGCACTGCCTTGGCGACCTCATCCGGCGTACCGAGGCGTCCCAGCGGAACCATTCCCACCATCGTTTCCTTGAATCCCGAAGCCTGGTCTTCGGTCAGCCCCAGCTTGGAGAAGATCGGCGTCTCGATCGGGCCCGGGCTCACTTCATTGACGCGAATGCCCTTCGGCGCCAGCTCGTTTGCCAGCGTGCGGGTCAGCGATGACAGCGCTGCCTTGCTTGCCGCGTACACGCTCGAAGTCGCCACGCCGAGATCGGCTGCGATCGAAGTGGTCAGAACGATCGATGCCCCGGACGGCATCAGCGGCAACATCCGCTGGATCGCGAAATACGGACCGCGGAAGTTGATGTCGAATATTTCATCGAACACCGTGGGCGTGACTTGCTCGATCGGCAGAAACCGTGCGATGCCTGCGTTGACGAACAATACGTCGATGCGCCCGGCACGACGCTCCATCTCTCGCGCCAGGCGATCGATGTCATCGATCTGCGCGGCGTCGGAGCGAATCGCCACCACGCCTGGCAATTCTTTCTCGGCCTGCGCGAGTTTCTCCGAGCTGCGCCCGGTTAAATAAACGCGTGCGCCTTCCTGTTGAAACAGCCTCGCGGCGGCGAGCCCGATGCCTGTTGTGCCGCCTGTAATCAAAGCTACTTTACCGTCGAGCTTGCCCATAAAAATCTCCTATTTGGAACGATCGTTCTGAATCGATTAAAAAAAAGCAGCGAAGCGAAATCAAAAGCCCAGTGCGCTCAGCGCAACGTCGGCAATATCTTTCAATACCTTCTTGTCGCGGGTGGCCTTGGCGGTCACGCCCAGTCCATTCATCGTATTCACTAGAAACCGCGCGATCGGCAGCAGCGGACGGTCCGCTGGGATCTCCCCGCTTTGCTGGGCACGCAACAATAGGCCGGAAAAAGCAGCTTCCAATTGCCGGTGGTTGGTCGCGCCGATCTCGAAAACCGAGTCATCCTGGCTCGCCAGTCCGGTTACCGTGTTCGCCATGAAACAGCCCTTGCACGTGCCCGAGGTCAGGTTCTCGACCATCTGGTCGAAGAAGCCGCGCAATACTTCGGCGGCCGGCGCCTGGCGTGCCAAGGCTTTATAGATCGGCCCGTGCTGCAGTTCTTGATAGCGCGTCAGCGCAGCCAGAAACAACCGATCCTTGTCGCCGTAGGTGTCGT
>JBDTMS010000184.1:0-7380 GCA_039934195.1 Betaproteobacteria bacterium | reverse complement strand
CGGTGAATCAGGCGTGCGCGGTGATGGATAACTACTACGCCGGGTTCGTGCGTCCGTCGTACTTGAGATGACGCAATGAGCACGACAGCGACATGGCGGTGGCGGCGGCCGAATGTTCTGCCCGGCTTCGGCTTGGCGTTCGGCTATACCGTGCTGTACCTGTCGCTGATCGTACTGATTCCGCTGTCGGCCGCATTCTTCAAGACCTTCACGCTAACATGGGACGCATTCTGGGCCACAGTCACGGCGCCGCGCGTGCTTGCCTCTTTGCACTTGTCGTTCGGCGCTTCGCTATTCGCCGCACTGGTCAACGCGGTATTTGGATTTCTAGTCGCCTGGGTGCTCGTACGCTACCGATTTGCCGGACGACGCATTGTCGATGCGCTGGTCGATCTGCCGTTTGCGTTGCCGACTGCGGTTGCCGGCATCGCGCTGACCGCGGTGTATGCACCGAATGGCTGGCTCGGCAGCACACTGCTACCACTCGGCATCAAAGTTGCGTTCACGCCCCTCGGCGTGGTGGTTGCGCTGATCTTCATCGGCTTGCCGTTCGTGGTGCGAACCGTGCAGCCCGTGCTGGAAGATCTCGAAGTCGAGTTGGAAGAAGCAGCCGCTACGTTGGGTGCGGATCGTTGGCAGACCTTCAATCGCATCATCCTCCCGGCCGTGTGGCCCGCGCTGCTCGCCGGCTTTGCCATGGCATTCGCACGCGCAGTCGGCGAATACGGCTCGGTCATTTTCATTGCCGGCAACATGCCGATGGTGTCGGAGATCACGCCGTTGCTGATTATCACCAAGCTCGAACAGTATGATTACGCGGGGGCCACGGCCATCGCGGTAGTCATGCTCATCACCTCGTTCGCACTACTGCTGCTGATCAACGCGCTGCAGTGGTGGGGCAGCCGCCGCGCAGGACGCAACTAAGCATGTCTACGGCCGCCACCATCGCATTGCCCCTCCCAGCCGCCACGCGCAGCCGTGCAACGGCGGAACCGGCGCTGATCCGCTGGCTGCTGATCGGCATCGCGCTCGCGTTTCTTGGGTTGTTTTTATTCGTTCCGCTGGTGGCCGTGTTTATGGAGGCCTTTCGCAAAGGGACGGACGCGTACTTCGCAGCATTGCGTGAGCCCGATGCGCTCGCTGCCATCAAGCTCACCCTGGTCGTAGCGGCGATCGCTGTACCTGCGAACCTCGTGTTCGGCGTTGCTGCCGCGTGGGCTATCGCCAAGTTCGAGTTCAAAGGCAAAAGCATCCTCATCGCGCTGATCGATTTGCCGTTCGCCGTATCGCCGGTAATCTCCGGATTAATTTACGTGCTTCTGTTCGGCGCGCAAGGCTGGTTCGGCAGCTGGCTGCAGGAGCATGATGTCGCGATCATCTTCGCTCTCCCTGGTATCGTGCTCGCGACGATCTTCGTCACGTTTCCGTTCGTTGCGCGCGAGCTGATCCCGTTGATGCAGGCGCAAGGCCAGGAAGAGGAAGAGGCCGCACGCGTGCTCGGCGCATCGGGCTGGCACATCCTGTGGCGCATCACGCTGCCCAACGTTAAGTGGGGTTTGTTGTACGGCGTGATCCTGTGCAATGCGCGGGCGATGGGCGAGTTCGGCGCGGTCAGCGTTGTCTCGGGCCACATCCGCGGCTTGACCAACACGATGCCTCTGCACGTCGAAATTCTCTATAACGAATACAACTTCGCGGCGGCGTTCGCGGTCGCCTCGCTGCTTGCTTTGCTGGCCTTGGTCACACTCGTGCTCAAGACGCTGGTCGAGTGGAGCGCGCGGCGCGAAGCGCAGGCGGCCGCGTCACTACCCAGCGAGAACGTCCATGAGCATTGAAGTCCGCGATATCGAAAAGCGCTTCGGCACCTTTACTGCGCTGGGCGGTGTAAATCTGTCGTTTCCATCCGGCGAGCTGGTGGCGCTGCTCGGCCCATCGGGTTGCGGCAAGACGACGCTGCTGCGCGTGATCGCAGGACTTGAAACCCCGGACTCGGGCAGCGTGCTGTTCCACGGCGAAGATGCTTCCGAGCAAGATGTGCGAGAGCGTCAAGTCGGCTTCGTGTTTCAGCACTACGCACTGTTTCGCCACATGAGCGTGTTCGAAAACGTTGCATTCGGCCTGCGCGTAAAGCCGCGCGCATCGCGCCCGAGCAAACAGTACATTCGCGACAAGGTGTTCGAGTTGCTGAAGCTCGTACAGCTCGATTGGCTGGCCGATCGCTATCCGCATCAGCTATCCGGCGGGCAGCGGCAACGTATCGCGCTGGCGCGCGCGCTTGCGGTCGAGCCGAAAGTGCTATTGCTCGATGAGCCATTCGGCGCGCTCGACGCGAAAGTGCGCAAAGAACTGCGGCGCTGGCTGCGACGACTGCACGATGACCTTCACATCACAAGCATCTTCGTCACGCACGATCAAGAAGAGGCGTTAGAAGTCGCCGACCGCGTGGTGCTGATGAACAAGGGACAAGTCGAACAGGTCGGCACGCCCGAGCAGGTGTACGACCATCCCGCATCGCCGTTCGTCTACAGTTTTCTCGGCACCGTGAACGTGTTTCACGGGCGCGCAAGCGAAGGCCAGTTGCATCTGGGATCGTTGTGCGTCGATGCCCCCGAGCACGAGAACGTACAGGATGCGCCGGCGGTTGCGTATGCCCGTCCGCATGAAATCGAGATCGAGCGGTTCTCGCCGGGCTTGCCGGGAATTGCGGTGCAGCTCAATCGGATCCTAATGGTCGGCCCGACTGCACGTCTCGAGCTCGAGCGCGAAGATTCCAGCGAGATCATCGAAGCAGAGTTACCAGCCGAACGTGCACGCAAGTTGAATCTGAAAACCGGCGAGACGCTGCTGATCCGTCCGGGCAAGATGCGCGTCTTTCTCAACCGCGAACGTGTCGTCGCCGCACCGGCGGCACCGTCCTTCGCTCACAAGGTCGAGATCGAGCCGCTATCCGCATTCGGTACGGTAATCTGGTGACAGGCGCAGTTGCCTAGCTCCTCAACGTGGCGCGATCATCGCGAGAAACGGATTGGCGAACAGTAAATAGAGTGCGATGCCGACGCCAATCATCGTCACTGCGTCGAGCAGACCGGCGACGATGAACATTATTACCTGCAAGGCAGGCATCATCTCAGGTTGGCGCGCCGAACCTTCCAGAAAACGGCCGCCGAGGATGCCGAACCCAATCGCGGTTCCCAGCGCGCCCGCGCCGATCAACACCGCGACAGCGACCGCTACACTTCCCAGCAACACCGACAGTTCCATATAGCCTCCTGCGAAATCGCCGCGCTCGTCATCGAAATCCGTGCGCTCGGCGAGCCACGGTATCTACCAAGCGTTTGCCGTCGACGAGGTCAGCGTATCTCGCCGGCTTCCGAGCGGCAATTACCTCGGAGGTGATTGACGCGCCAACGTTGTATCGCCATCGTGCAGCCATGCCATCAGAGCTCACTGCCGCACTGTCATCGCGTAGCGTACCGAGTTCGTCGAAGATGTCGCGGTCCGCGCTTGCCATCGGCACGGTCGGGCGTATCGGCGAAGAGCTGCTCAATACACTGCTCGAGAGTGCTGCGTATCGCTCAGTGAGCGTGGCAGTTGAAGCGCCGCTGCAATCGATGATGCCGCGGTTGCGGCCATGGCAGATTGGCGCGGCGGTGCTGGACGGCGTCGCAGAAGCTGCGCTGGCCAATGTGTCGATGCCGCATGTCGATGATGTGTTTTGCTGTATCAGCGACAGCCGCTCGCACTTCAAGCGCGATCAAGCGTACGTCAGCGTTCGGGCTGAGCAAATTTCTGCGCTCGCGCGATTAGCTGTAGGCCAGGGCGCGAAACGCTTTGTACTGCTTTCACCGCTATCTGCGTTTCTCCAGCTTTCTGCTGCACATGACAGCGTTATCAGTCTTAACGAAGCCGCGCTCGCGTCGATGGCGTTTGAGACGATAATCATCATGCGACCGACCGCTGAACACGCGATCGCCGGCAGCGGCTGGCTCGAGCGGCTGATTGGCTGGGGAGCGAAAGCGATCATGGAGATCATCACGCCGCAACGTTTGCAACCGCTGCGTGCGCGCCAGATTGCGCAGGCAGCGGTGAATGCAGCGCAGACTCTGGGGCCGGGGCTGCACGTGGTCACTGGCCAGCAGATTCGCGAGCTCGCGCTCGAGAGCGGTGATCGGTGATTCAGATCGGTGATCGGTGCAGAAGGCGGTGATCTGTGATCAGTGATTAAGGCGGTGATCTGTGATCTGTGATCGGTGATCAGCGTAAGGCGGACAGCGTCGCGCGCAATCGCGGGGCGAACAGCGTAGGGCGAACAGCAATTCGGTGTGAGGCTGGGTGCTCATTCGAGCAGCCAGCCCCGCTTGATTGCGGCTTAGTTGATGAATTCGACCAGCAGTGGAATCACCTGCGCTGGTGCCTCTTCCATCAGCCAGTGGCCGGACCCGGCGATCACTTGGCCGCGGACATCGGTGGCGACGAGCTTCACCTGCTCGATCAGAAACGTGCCGCCGGATTTCTCGCCGGATAAAACCATCACCGGCATCGTGAGTTTCGTTTGTCCGAGTGCCGCGAAATCTGCCGCGTCGCGTTCGAAGCTGCGGAAGTATTCAAAACCCGCGCGCATGCCGCCCGGTTGAGCGTACGCCTGGGCATAGACGCGGCGGTCCGCTTCCGGTACGGAATGATTTTTATCGGCTGCGAAATCATTCCAGAAGTGCTCGAAGTAAATGCGTTCGCGGCCTGCGACCAAGGCCAGCGGTACTTCGCCGTAGAAGTGGAAGTGCCACAGATCGCGCAGCAGCCACACGTCCTTCCAGTTGCCGATGCCGGGCAGAAACGCATCCATCAGCACCACACGATCGGTCGCCTGCGGAAATTGTGCGGCGTACGCGTAGGCCACCATCAGCCCGATGTCGTGGCCGACGATGGTCGCGTGCTCGACGCCGAGCGAGGCGACCAGCGCATGGATGTCCTGGGCCATCGTCTTCTTGTCATAGCCCGACGCCGGCTTCTCGGAATCGCCCGCGCCGCGCAAGTCCGGGACGATCACTGTGTGCCGTTTTGCCAGCTCGCCCACTACCGGCACCCACATGTGGCTCGTCTCCGCGTAGCCATGCAGCAGCACCACTGCGCTGCCTTCGCCGCCGACCATGTAGTGCAGCCGCACGCCGTTGACCATCGCTGTCTTGTCCGCGAATCCTGGTGGCGCTGCGGCTTCGGTTGCCATCGGCAACGCCGCGGCGGCCAGCGCACCGGCAACCGCGACCAGCCAGGTAAGGGCGCCTCGTCGTGTGGTGCTCACATTTGCATTCATGTTCATCTCCCGGTTGAAGTGTTGGAACGGTTACAGCGCTGCGCCGCCGCACACGGCTGCAATCTATAGTTCAACGGTTCAGCGTGAAAGACCGGCCGGCTGCATAATTCATTCAGCTTTTATGAATTTTGGAGAAGACTGTGGACCGATTACGTGCGATCGAAGTGTTCGTAACAGTGGTCAGTCGCGGCGGTTTTGCGCGCGCCGCAGATGCGCTCAACACGTCGCCGGCGAACGTGACCCGTTACGTGAACGACCTCGAGACGCACCTCGGAGCGCGTCTGCTGAATCGCACGTCGCGCAAGCTCTCGCTGACGGAAAGCGGCGGCGCCTTCTACGAGCGCGGCAAGACAATCCTCGAAGACATGGCGGAGGCGGAAGCGCTTGCATCGACGACGACGCTGCAACCGCGTGGACGTTTGCGCATCAACGCGCCGTTGAGTTTCGGCGTGCTGCATCTCGCGCCGCTCTGGCCGCAGTTCATGCAGCGTTATCCGGATGTGGAGCTCGATGTTGCGCTGATCGATCGCGTCGTCGATATCGTCGAAGAAGGCTACGACGTCGCGATTCGTATCTCGCGCAGCGGCTCATTGGCGCAGCCCGCGCGCAAGCTCGCCACCTCGCGCAATATCGTTTGCGCGTCGCCCAGCTACCTCAAACGCCGAGGCCGCCCCCACACACCGGCCGATCTCGCCGACCACGATTGCATCGGCTACACCTACGCGGCGAGTGCTGACGAATGGAATCTGCTCGATGGGCACGGCCACTCGCATGTAACTCGCGTGACATGCGTGATGCACACGAATAATGGCGACACCGCGCGATCGGCCGCGCTTGCGGGACTCGGTGTGATCTGGCAGCCGACTTTCATCATCGGCGAGGACTTGCGCGCCGGACGCCTCGTACAGCTGTTGCCCGAATTCCGCATGCCGGACATCGACGTACTAGCCGTGTATCCCAGCCGGCGTCACTTGAACGCGAAAGTGCGCGCAATGGTAGAGTTTCTAGCGGAACAATTTGCCGGCACGCCGCCGTGGGAACGAGATTCGCACGCCAGTAGTGTCGACGCGAAAGCGCCGGTCAAACCGCGGCGTCGATAGCCTCGTTCAATGTTTCCCAGCTCGTCGCTGTGTGCACGGACAAGATGACGTCGCGCTGTTCGGACAGCCAGTGAAAATAGCCCGAATCGCCCTCGGAATCCGGGACCAGCCGCACATAGCGCGCGTGGGCTTCGTGCAGATGCAGATCCATTCCCTCGTCGAGCACGTTTACCCAGGCGCCGGCGCCTGAGCGTTTGACCCGATCGATGCTCTTGGTTGCCGATAGCGCAGCGACCGGATTGCGCACGATGAAAGTCAGCGGGTCGTTGGCAGCGCTCGCCGCATTGAGGAACGCGAACAACGCGCCGTCCGGTGCCTCGGTCAATCGATCGACCGGCGAATAGTGGTGTGCTCGCGGCGCTTCGACGGACTCGGCAGCGCATTGATCGAGATGCGCGTAACGCTGAGTGAGCGTCAGGAAATGCGCCAGATCGCTGCCCGGACGCAGGAAGAATTTCGCGGCCGAAATGCCGTCGTCCGTAAAAAATTGCAGGCTGCGTTTGACGCCGCGCCGGCTGTGCTCTTCCAACGCAAAGACTTTGCACCAGAGATCTACCCAGCAGTCGGCATGAAATCGGTCTGCGGCGACGCGGATCAGGTCCGCCAGCGTGTGCGTTACCGATTCGACCACACCGGTGCGCTCGAGCACGGCGAGCGGATTGCGCACGATCGCTTTGATTTCCTCGAGCGCTGGGAGCTCGCTCAACAACGCTGCGAAATCCGGCCGCAAGCGTGTGACAAACGTCCCGCACGCAGACGCGATCAGTTGAGCTTCGCTGACACCCAGTTGCGCCGCCGCGGCGCGGTTGTTCAAACTCTGCGCGCGCGCGGTTTTCCAACCAGCAAGGATTTCAGCCGGGTCGCTGGTGCTCCCGGCCGGTTCAGACATGTTTCCTAGAAGCCGACTTGCAGTCGGCCGAACAATACTTTTTCATCGGGGCGATCCAGCGGCGCGCCTGCTGTCCCGCC
>JBDTMS010000183.1:0-7383 GCA_039934195.1 Betaproteobacteria bacterium | reverse complement strand
CGAAATCCAATATCAGGCGAGAGGTCGGTGCGCGCTCGCAACGGGCACATCGTATTTCGTTGCGCTGTGCACGGATCGCAGTCGCGACAGACTTGGCGCGCCCGCACACGGCGGCCAGATGCCAGCGGCAGCAGCGGAACACGGTGAAGACGCGTAGGCGGTGAATCGCCGCTGATGTAGGTCGACGGCGCCACCGATTTATGAAGATGGCCGGTTTATGACGGTGGCGCCAGCGGGATGCCGGTTGCGAGCATCTTCGCGAACTCTCGGGGAGGCACAGCTCGGCTGAAATAGAATCCCTGCGCCTCGTCACATTGGTGCGAGCGAAGAAATGAAAGATCTTCCTGCGTTTCCACGCCCTCAGCAACGACCCGCAGCTTTAGGCTCCGGCCCAAGCTGATCACAGCGGTCACGATGGTCGTCTGGTCGGGCGCGGAGGTGATCTGGCGGACGAACGACTGGTCAATCTTTAGCGCATCGATCGGGAATTTTTGCAGGTAGCTCAAGCTGGAGTACCCCGTGCCGAAATCATCGATCGCCACCTGAATGCCGGTTTCCCTTAGCGCTTCCAGGATGGACGACGCGGACTCGGCACGTTTCATGAGAACGCTCTCGGTCAGCTCGATCTCGAGGAACGTCGGATCCAAGCCGGTATCGTGCAGGCTTGCACATACGCCTTCGACAAAGTTCTCATCGCGGAACTCTATCGCGGAGATGTTCACCGCCATCGTCACCGGGGGCAGGCCAGCTTCCATCCAAGCCTGAGCCTGCTTGCACGCTTCAAGAAGAACCCACCTGCCGATCGGCACAATCAGGCCGCACTCTTCCGCGACCGGGATGAATTGATCGGGGAAGACCATCCCTCGAATAGGATGCGTCCAACGTAACAATGCCTCCGCGCCGGTAATCACGCCCGTGATCAAACTGATCTTCGGCTGGTAATGTAGCGTGAATTCCTGCCGTTCTAACGCGCGCCGCAGGCTCCCCTCGATGGTCTGCCGCTCGACCGCTCGAACGTTCATCGCCGGTTTGAAAAATTGATAGGTGTGATGCCCGTTCGCCTTTGCCTGGTACATGGCGGTGTCCGCGTTCTTGATGAGCGTCTCGGCATCCAGACCATCGTCGGGATATACGCTGACACCGATACTCGCGCTAACATGTAGATCATGCTGGTCGATGGAATGATCGGCCGCCACCGCTTGCAACAGTCTTTTTGCCATAGTGGCGGCATCATCCGCGTGTTCCACTTCTGACAGCAGCACGACGAATTCATCACCACCCTGTCGGCTTACCGTGTCCGAGACGCGTACGCTGTACACCAGACCCGTTGCTATCGATTGAAGGAGTTTGTCACCAGTTGAATGTCCCAGGGAATCGTTGATGTGTTTGAAGCCGTCCAAATCCAAAAACAGCACCGCGACCTTTTTCTTATGCCGCGGCGTGAGAGCGATCGCCTGACTAATGCGGTCGTTTAGCAGCATTCGATTGGGCAAACCGGTCAAAACATCGTGCTGGGCCGAATGGGTCAGCTGCAGTGCCATCGCACGCGCCGCGCTCACGTCACGGAGAACGATTACCGCCCCCGCGGGTCGTCCTGCGCGGTCGTGAATCGGCGCCACCGTGTCTTCGATCGGAATTTCCAATCCGTCGCGCCGCGTAAGAAAACTGTTCGGCGGCAAGTGCACAGCGTGGTCCTTCGCGACTGCCCGCTCGAATGGGTTCGGGATCGGTTCCCGAGTCGCGGCGTCACAGATGCGGAATACCTCTGTCGTGGGGCGGTTTTCCGCTTCTTGCCGAGTCCAGCCGGTTACGTCTTCCGCGACGCGATTTAGGAACGAGATATTGCCAGACACGTTTGTGCAAATTACCGCATCGCCGATACTATTTAGCGTGACTTGGGCGCGCTCTTTTTCTTCGAACAACGCCTCTTCCATGCTCTTGCGCTCAATGGCATAGCGCACGGCTCGAAGCAGACCTCGCACCTCGACCTGATCCTTGATGAGATAGTCCTGCGCCCCTTCGTGTAGCGCTTGTGCGGCGATTGACTCATCGTCCAGATGCGTTAGCACTACCAACGGTACGTGAGGTGCGGCGGCGCGGGCGCGCCGCAGGGCTGGCAGTCCTTGCACATCGGGCAACCCCAGGTCGAGCAAGATAACGTCGACCGCGCCTCCAGCGAGATGCGTTTCAGCCTCGCTCATGCACCGCACGTGCGTTAGTTCGGTGTACGGCGAGCTCGGCTCGTTGAACATCTCGCGGAACAAACGGGCGTCTCCGCGATTATCCTCGACTAGAAGAATACTCAGCACGAATGCTTGCTCAGCCGCTTTGCGTCTGCTGCGGCAACTTGGCTGTTGTCAGCCAGAAATCATCGATGCTTTTGACCAGCGCCTCGAATGCCTCCAGCTGTACCGGTTTGCTGAGATAACAATTCGCGTGCAGCTCATAGCTTTTAGCGATGTCGCCTTCTTGCTCGGACATGCTCAAGATAACAGTCGGAATCGTCTTCAGCGTGTCATCCGCTTTGAGCTCAAGAAGAAACTCGCGCCCATCCATTTTCGGCAGGTTGAGATCCAGCAAGATGAGAACGGGGCGAGGAGCACGGACATGGGTGCCCTCGTGCCGCAGGAAGGCCATGGCTTCCACGCCGTCGGACGCCACGTGCAATCGGACCGCCGGATTGGTATCGCGGAAGGCTTCGCGGGTTAGCTCAACATCGCCCGGACTGTCTTCAACCAATAGAACGTGTATCGGCCTGCTTTCCGCTCGGATGGTTTTCATCACGCACTCTCCTGTCCTCGTATCGCAATCAAAGCGTCGAGCTCACCCCCCTGAGCATCGAGAGGCGCTCTTTGCCTGTTGTCCCGATGCGCGAATATGGCAGCAGATTCTGGAGCAGCCGCTGCATGCGGTTCGCGCCGTCAACTGCAAATGCAAAGAGCACATCGGCGTCGGAGCCGCACTTGCCTTATACCGCCCGCATAGAAGTTAAGTACAACGAACCGCCACCTTGCACGGACCAGAGTCACCCTGAAGAAGTGCTAGAAGCGTTTTTAGGCCTCGATGATTTTTCATCGTCGCCGAGTCGGATCAAAGCTGAGGACGTCAATCACCGCTTATCGGCAGCCGGAAAGCAAACCTAAGCTTTCAAACGCTATAGGTGTCGGCGCCGAAGGAATACGACCCCCGCCGCTGGCGTAAAACGTGACCGAGATGCCGGACGATGACCCTAAGCCAGGGGCGGTTGCGCAATACGGTACGGCCGCTCTGCGTGAAGCGGCACGGTCAGCATGCTGCGAGCCAAAGCGATCGAGGGCAACGGTTGAAACATGGCCAAAGCGGCCGAGCAAAGCCGCGGGGCGAGCGACTCTAGTGTGTGGGACGCAGACGGAAAGCCAAGCAGGAAAGCTTTGCCGGCTTAGCGGCGGTACTGGTGTCGAAGCGGCGACCGCCAGCTTAGCGGGCGATCGTCAAAGTGCAGGACGAGATTGGCAACGCGTGTGTTCAACATTGACGCTCGCAAACTCCAGCACATCAGCGTCTATCCGCACGCCGCGAGCGAAGCCATGAGATTGTTCAGGCCGTCGAACTCAACCGGTTTTACGACATGATGATCGAACCCCGCCTCCTTCGAGCGCGCAAAGTCCCTCTCTTGTCCGTAGCCGGTAAGCGCGATCAGCCGAAGGTGTTTGAGCTCCGATTGCTCGCGCAGCTGCTTGGCGACCTTATAGCCATCCATCCCCGGCAACCCGATATCGAGGAGGACAAAGTCTGGACGGTAGTCTGCCGCCAGCCGCAATGCCGCCTCGCTGGAATATGCCACCTTTGCATCATGCCCGATCGTATCGAATAGCAATGCCAGCGAATCAGCCGCATCGATATTGTCGTCCACAATAAGAATTCTCCAAGCCTCGTGCGCTGGCGTACTGGTTGACTCCGGCGCGGCGTTGGCCAAGTGCTCGTCCTGATCGGTCGGCTCGGCCACGATGCCTACGGGCTCGCGCGTGGCGCGCAATGGCAGGCTGATAATGAACTCGCTGCCCTGCCCTGCGCCCTCACTACGAGCCTCGATGGTGCCGCCGTGCATCCGAATGATCCGCTGTGCCAGAGTCAGACCGATGCCCAGCCCGCCTTCGGAGCGATCCAGCGAGTGCTCTATCTGCGTGAATGCATCAAAGATGCGACCGAGCAGCGAGTGTGCGATGCCAATACCGTTGTCGCGAACTTTGATGATCACCTGGCTGGCACGCACAATCATGGTGATGTTGATCGTGGCGCCCTCTTCGGTGTACTTGCTGGCGTTGTGCAATAGGTTGACCAGCACCTGTTCCAAGCGCCCGGCATCGATCTCCTGCAACACCGGATGAGGTGGCACTGATACGGAGAGCTGGTGTCCGCGCTTTTTCAGAAAAGGCTGTGCGGTCTGCACTGCACTGCCTACTATTCCGCGCAAATCCACCCGCTGCAACCGCAACCGGATGCGCCCGGTGGTGATGCGGGACATCTCCAACAGACCATCGACCAAGTGGGTGACTTGCCCGACCTGGCGCTCGATGATCAGACGGCCTTGATGCGCCAGGCTGCCGTCGTCGCTCGCCGGCAGGCGTAATAGTCTCAGCGCGTTCTGAATCGCGGCCAACGGACTGCGCAGCTCGTGCGATAGCATCGCGAGAAACTCATCCTTGCGCCGGTTGAGATCCGCCAGTTGTTCGGCCTGCGCTTCGGTTTGCGCTTCTAAGCGATTGCGCTCGGTGATATCGCGGATATTGCATTGGATGACCGTCCGGCCCTGCTGGCGGTACGCATTGCTGACAAATTCCACTGCAGCGCGTTCGCCGTTCTTGTTTTGCAACGGCAGATGCGCATAGCGGATGTAGCCGCTTCTCTGTAACTCGTTGTAGGCGGCTTGGTTCGCCGCAACATCCTTGAGCAACCCAATCTCCCACAGCTCCTTGCCGAGCAACTCGGCATACGCATAGCCCAGCAAGTGCGTGATGTAGGGGTTGGCGTCGATGATCTTGCCGCTCGCCGCATCGAGGATCAATATGCCGTCCTTCGCGGTTTCGAATAGACGCCGATAGCGATTCTCTGAGTCTTGCAGAGCGGCTTTGGCGCGGTTGCGCTCGGTGACATCTTCGATCGACATCAAGATGAGGTCGGTGTGCCGGCCCACCTTATGAAAACTACGCGCGCTGACGAGCAGCTCACGGGCCCCGAGTTTCGGGAACACGTGAGTTACTTCAACGTTGTCGACCGCTCGCTCGCGTTTGGCAACATCCTCCAGCACGTTGCGAAGCGGCTGGATGTTCCATTCGCCGTCGCCAATCTCGAGTAACAAGCGCTGTTCGGTATCGACATGCGACACCCCAAACATCTCGTAGAAAGCCAGATTGGCGCGTTGGATGCAAAGCTTACGATCCATCACCAAGGCGGGGTCGCGCAACGTGGCAAGGAGAGTATCCCCGTATTGAATCCCTTCTTCGAGTGCGTGCTGCGCGCTATGGCGTTGGCTCAAGTCGTGAAATAGCACCACCAATCCGGTGACCTGGTTATCGGTATCCAGAACCGGCGTCAACGTGCCCCTGATCGAGCGCTCGCTGCCGTCGTGGGTGATCAGCACGGTCGGTTCCGTCAGCTCGATTACTGCACCTTCACTTACTGCACGGCCCCCGCTATTCTCGACGGGCAGGCGCGTGTGCAGATCGACAAGTTTGAACAGCGTATCGAGTGGAGTGCCGCGTGCTTGATCCAGCGGCCATCCCGTCAGGGCTTGTGCGGCGGGATTAAGGAAGGTGATGCAGCCCGCGCTGTCGGTGGTCACCAGAGCATCTTCCATACTGGCCAGGGTGACTCGCAGCCATGGCGTGCGCTTCTCCGTTTGCGTGACAGCCGACACACCAGGCGCCAACAGGGTCGTCGGTTCGAATGAAAGCTTCATGGATTCCCCTTATCAAAGGGTTTCTGAGGCTGCTGTAAGCAGGCCACGGACCGGTTAAACGGAAACACGTTGCAGAGCGGGAGCCGCGTCACCATGCGCTGTTCTCGAAACCGGGGCCATAACCCCGTTTTACGGCACATGCGGCAAAATATTTTGGTTTTTTTCGAACTGCCGACTCCCCAGTCAGAGAGTGTGTGCCATCCCTTCCTTCGAGACAGCGAGATAACTCGTAGCGGGTGCGACCGCTGCCGCAAATCTTTGCCGGTATCGTGTTCGCCGGGTAATGTGCGCGTTCGGCACGTCGATAGATGTAACCGGGCCGCTCTGACTTCAGTTGACGGCGTTATAACGCGGCGGCCAGACTTTCTAACCTCGCGGTGCTCAATGCCATTCGGATAAGTCCGGTTGAACCGCCATCGCGGTCGTGCAGTCAGTCGCGTTGGGAAACTCGTCTTAACGTGTCGATTTGCATGGCACCGAGCGTGCCTTCTCCGCATAATTGAACGCGAGACAGGGTCAGCACGGCGCAGGTAAAACCGTAGGGCTTCTATTATCCCAAGCTCGCCTGCGCGTAGGTTGCGGACGACTACGGTTGTGCGACAAAGGGTGGGTGATGTCTAACAGAAAGCCCTGGATTCGGGCGGATGTGACGGATTGCTTTGCGCGTTGGTGCCCGGAGCCGGAGTCGAACCGGCACGCCGATTTCTCAGCGAGGGATTTTAAGTCCCTTGTGTCTACCTGTTTCACCATCCGGGCGGGGGCCGTGTTGCGCCCGCAAGGATACGGGAAAATACTCGATGAAGTGGTGCGCGTCACCCGACGTTAACGCCGAAGATGGGCTCTATAATGGCGCGCATTGCACGCTCGCCGAGCTATCCACACGCCCCCGCAACTGTCATCCAACTACTGCGAATCACGCATGACTACCTCTCGCATTACCGCTGCATTCCTGCTCGCTGTTTGCGCGCTTTCCGCCAATGCCGGGCAGGACGACTACGACTGCATCGCCGAGGCGCGCCAGGTCGTCGAAATTCGCAGTCCGGTCGAAGGATTGATCGAGCGGGTGAATGTCGAACGCGGCGATCTGGTGAAGA
Organism: Betaproteobacteria bacterium; assembly: GCA_039934195.1. GTDB lineage: Bacteria > Pseudomonadota > Gammaproteobacteria > Burkholderiales > SHXO01 > SHXO01. Next base: position 351 of record JBDTMS010000183.1, on the reverse strand, counting down.
AAAACCAGGTCGTCGCTACCTTGGAATCCGGCCCCGAGCGCGCGGCGCTGGCAATCGCCAAGTCTCGCGCGGGCATGCTGGGGCCGGTGGAAGCGGCGCAAGCCCGCGTTACTTTTGCCAAGAGCAAAGAGAAGCGGCAGGAAGAATTATTCCAGCAGCACTTCGTTTCCTCCAGCGCCCTTGAAGAAGCAAAGACGGAACGCAAGCTGGCGGAATCGGAGTTGCATGTCGCCGTCGAAAATCAGCAATTGTCGGCACTGGAAGTACGCCGCGCCGAGGAGCTCTTGAACATGCGGACGATTCGCAGTCCGATCGACGGCGTCGTCGTCCAGCGGTTCCTGAAAGCGGGCG